>JBGTHX010000384.1:0-3545 GCA_041746055.1 Lewinella sp.
AAGCTGCCCATCAAGGCCGACGGTACCGCCGACTTTAGCCTACTGGCCAGCGGCTCCCCCGGACCCAAGAAAATCACCACCTACGTAAAGGTCACCAACCCCCTCACGAACGAGGTGATCGAGCAGAACGGTGAATTCCAGTACGAGATCGGATCGCGCTCGGTAGCCGTGTCCGCCGACAAAATGAACGTCTTCTACATGGGCGTTCCCAACCCCCTTACGGTTTCGGCCGCGGGTGTTTCCTCGAACGACGTTCGCGTCAGCTTCGGCGACGCGATCAACGGCACCGGTTCCGGTAACAGCTACGTCGTAACGGGCGTCCGCCCCACCGGCAACGGCACCACCGACGTAACGGTGACCGCCAACGGCCAGACCCTGGGTACCTTCCCCTTCCGGGTCAAGCCCATCCCCGATCCCGTACCCGTCATGGGCGGTGAGCAGGGTGGTGATATCGCTAACTCGACCTTCCGTGCCCAGCGGGGCATCTTCGCCGAGCTGCGGAACTTCGACTTCGACGCCCGCTGCGAGATCGCCGGCTTTAACGTACTCTACGCTCCCGTTCGGGAAGACGCGCTATATGCTACCAACGCAGGTGGTGGATTCTCAGGAGAAGCCGCCGCCCTCATCGGCAAAGCCAAGCCCGGCGACAATTACATCTTCAAGAACATCAAGGCCCGTTGCCCCGGCGACGCCGCCCCACGCAACCTGGGAACCATGTCTTTCACTATCCGGTAACGGAGATTAGGCCTCCGGCCGACCAACCTCAACGGGCCGGTGGCAGTTTACGCTGTCACCGGCCCGTTTTTAGTGGACGGCATACCATAGCGTTGGCGAACAACGTTGGATGATAGTCAGTATGATAAATTTTCAAACCACCTCCTTGCACATGAAGGCAGCTTATCAGATGGTTTTGTTGCTCGTGTTTGCGGTATCCACCGTAGCCTCAGCCCAAACCCCCACCACCCCCGAGCAACAGCCCACCACCTTCACGCTTCCCGGCGCCGGAGATGATAACCCCCTGATGCAGGACGGCGAATTCGAGCCCCCGCTCAACGATATCGTCGACAACGTATCCATCCGCGAACGCCGGGTCCTTCCCTACGAGAACCTGCGCGAGTCGGATATCATGTGGAAACGCCGCATCTGGCGCATCATCGACGTACAGGAGAAGATCAACCTGCCCTTCATTAATCCGCAGCGGCCGCTGATCAGTATTCTGCTTGAAGCCGCTCAAAGCGGTGATCTAAGAGTTTTTAATCCAATTGGTGGAGATAATTTCTCCATGCTGATGGATCAAAAGACACTAACGGATTTGGCCGGCGGTATTGACACGGTGCTTGTCACTGACCCGAATACCTACGAGCAGGTGGAAGTATATGAGGAGCGCCTCTTCGACCCCACCAGCGTAAAGCGCTTCCGCATCCAGGAAATGTGGTTCTTCGACAAGGAAAGCAGCACCATGAAGGTCCGCATCCTCGGTATCGCCCCTATGATCCAGGAAACCACGGAGAGCTCCCGCACCATCGAGCGTCCCATGTTCTGGGTCTACTACCCCGAAGCCCGCCAGCTGCTGGCCAACGAAAGCGCCTATGCCTTCGGCAACGATGCCGCCAACCGCAGCTGGGAAGACGTATTTGAATACCGCTACTTCAACAGCTACATCACCAAGGCCAGCAACGTGCTCGACGAGCGTATCGATCGCCCCGAGCGCAGCGGCCGCGAGCAGTTGCTGGAGTCCGAACGAATCAAGCAGGAGATCTTTAACTACGAGCAAGATCTTTGGAGCTACTAGTAGGGTAGTACCCGCACCGCAGGCGTGGCAGATTGGAGTGATCCGGTCTGCCACGTTTGTGTTTATGCAACCCGCAAACCCAGCAAAACCCAACCCCCCCCGGGCCGGTTACTCTACCACCTCTTGATTACAAATCCCCGAGCCAGTTGAATCCTACCGAGCAGTTAGTGGAGCGCTATGCGGAAAGCAAGCGCGTAGCCAAAATTGTAGACCTGACCAGGACAAAGGAGGGGAAAGCCGCCCGCCTACAACTCAAGGGACTCGCCGGGGCGCTGGAAAGCTTCCTCATCACCGGCTGCTACCGCAAGGCCGGCGGCCATTTCCTGGTCGTAGCTACCGATAAGGAGGAAGCCGCCTACATCCAGAATTCGATCGCCGCGCTGCTGCCCAAGAAGCAGGTCCGGCTGCTGCCCGACAGCTTCCGGCGGCCGCTTTACTTCGACGTGCTGGACACGACCAACGTGCTGCTGCGCACCGAGACGATCAACTACCTCACCCACAGCCAGTCGAAGGGGGAGATCGTAGTCACCTACCCGGAGGCTCTCTTCGAACAGGTGGTGGCCCCGGCGGTCCTGACCGCCAGCCGGATCGAGATCGCAAAGGGTGAGGACATCGACGTCGATACCATCATCGAGGTGCTGGTGGAGTACGGCTTCAAGCGGGAGGAATTTGTGTACGAGCCCGGACAGTTCAGCATCCGCGGCGGTATCATCGATATCTTCAGCTACGGCAACGAGTACCCCTACCGCATCGAGCTCTTCGACGACGAGGTGGAGAGCATCCGCACCTTCGACCCCCTGCACCAGCTGTCGGTGGAGACGGTGACCTACGTCAGCATCGTTCCCAATATCAACACCAAGTTCCAGCGCGACCAGAAGACCAGCATCTTCAACGTGCTGCCGGAGAACACCACCATCTGGCTCAAGGACTTCCAGCTCCTGCTCGATCGCCTCGAGGAGGCCTTCCGCAAGGCTGGTGAGTTCGGCCGCAACCTCACCCTGGTCGACGACGCGGAACTCAAGCAACTCTTCGACGACCGCGCCTTCATCCGCCCGGCCGAGGTACTGCAGGACGTGGAGGATAAGCCTGTCGTCTTCTTCAGCGACTACAAACAGCCGGTCAAGGTCGACCACACCATCGACTGCCGCGCCAAGCCGCAGCCCAGCTTCAATAAGAACTTCGAGCTGCTGATCCGTAACCTGCTGGAAAATAGCTCCACGGGGCTGACCAACTACCTCTTCACGGACAACCCCAAGCAGATCGAGCGCTTCTACTCGATCTTCAAAGATCTGAACGCCGAGGTCCGCTTCGAGCCCATTCCGGTCTCGATTCACGCCGGCTTCATCGATTCGGAAATGGAGGCGGCCTGCTACACCGACCACCAGATCTTCGAACGCTTCCACCGCTACAAACTGCGGCGCGGCTTCACCCGTGACCAGGCCCTCAACCTGCGGCTGCTGCGGGACCTCACCGCCGGCGACCTGGTCGTGCACATCGACCACGGCGTGGGCCGCTTCTCCGGACTGGAAAAGCTGGAGATCAACGGCAAGGTGCAGGAGAGCGTGCGGCTGGTGTACAAGAATAACGACATTCTCTACGTCGGCATCAACTCCCTCCACAAGCTGTCGAAGTATAGCGGTAAGGACGGTCAGCTGCCCCGACTGGACAAGATCGGCGGCGACCACTGGAAAAACCTGAAGTCGCGCACCAAGAAGAGGATGAAGGATATGGCGGGCGAGCTGATCAAGCTCTA
>JBGTHX010000385.1:0-6248 GCA_041746055.1 Lewinella sp.
CCTGGTACTGCTGGTGGCGGCCGCCCTGCTGCTGCCGCGCTACTTCGGCACCCCGGATGCGCCCGTCGCGATGAACGAAGCCCCCGCTCCCCGGCGTTCCACCCCGGCACCCGCGGCCCCGCCCCCATCCCAGGTTCAGAATCAGGATCAGGATCAGGCGTTGGCTCAGGAAGAATTACAGGCCGAGCCGGAGCCCGCGCCCGTTTCACCCATAAGCCCGCAGCGCCAGACCGCTGCGCCCGTCAGAACCCCGGAGGAAGCAGCCACCTTCGTCGCTCCCGCACCCGCGCCGACCCTGCAGAATGCCGAGGGAGCCGTCCTGTTCCGACAAGCCCGCAGCAGCCTCCCCGAGCCCCGGCGAGTGACCGGCCGCGTGACCGATGAAAACGGTGATCCCCTCCCCGACGTCGAGGTGAGACGTGTGGGCCAGCCCCTGGGCGTGACCACCGACAGCACGGGCATGTTTACCCTGCCTTACGACTTCACCCTCAACCAGCTGGAAGTGAGCCACTCTGGATACGGGGATGAGACGGTGGAAGTATTCGATACCACCGCCAGCCTGCAGATCAGCCTCGAGGAGATCCCGGAACGCGATCGGAGCGCTACGTGGATGGAGACCGCCTCCATAAGCCGCGTAGACCTGGATGACCCGGTCCGCCCCCAGGCCCGTCCCGCCGAGGGCTACCGCGAACTGCGGCAACGGATCGAGGCCAACCGACCGGACAACGTGCCCCCGGGGCGGGTGCGGGTCAGTTTTCGCGTCGACCAAGCCGGCAACCTCAGCGATTTCCGCTTCCGCGGCCAGCCGGACGCGGTGACCATGGAGTATGTCGGCCGCACGTTGGTCGAATCTTCCGTTTGGGAGGTTGTAAGCGGGGAGGCGCCCGTGCGCGTTTACTTTACCTTGCGTTTTGAATAGCTTATACTAGCCGAATGACCTACGAAAACTTCACCACCAAGGCCCAGGAGGCCATCATCCAGGCCCAGAAGATCGCCAAGGAGATGGACCAGCAGCAGGTGGATACCCCCCACCTGCTGGCCGGCATCATGACGGTGGACGAGGACGTGGCCGACTTCATCTTCAAAAAGGTGGGCGTCAACCTGCCCGACGTGCGCCGCGAGCTGAAGACCATCCTGCAGGACTACCCCCGCGTAAAGGGGCAGTCGAAGCAGTACCTCACGGGCGACGCCAACCGCGCCCTGAGCCGCGCCAAAAAGATGCTCGTCGACTTCGGCGACCAGTACATCAGCATCGAACTCATGCTGCTCGGCATCATCCAGGGCGCCAGTGACAAGGGCGCCCGCATCCTCAAGGACCTCGGCGCCACCAACGACGGCATCCGCGGGGCTATCCAGGAACTGCGGAAGGGGAAGACCGTCTCCGACCCCTCCAGCGACGACACCTACAACCTGCTCGAGAAGTTCACCGTCAACCTCAATGATCGAGCCGAGAACGGTAAGCTCGACCCCATCGTGGGCCGCGACGAGGAGATCCGCCGCCTGCTGCAGATCCTGAGCCGCCGCAAGAAGAACAACCCCCTGCTGATCGGTGAATCCGGCGTGGGCAAGACCGCCATCGTGGAGGGTATCGCCTGGCGTATCGTGAAGGGCGACGTACCCGAGAGCCTGCAGAACAAGAAGATCTTCGTGCTCGACATCGCCGGCATGCTGGCGGGGGCTAAGTACAAGGGCGACTTCGAGGAGCGGCTCAAGGGCGTGATCAAGGAGGTGACCAACAGCGACGGGCAGTTCATCCTCTTCGTCGACGAGATCCACACCCTCATCGGGGCCGGCGGCGGCAACGGCGCCATGGACGCGGCCAACATCCTCAAACCCGCCCTGGCCCGCGGCGACCTGCGCACCATCGGGGCCACCACCCTGGACGAGTACCAGAAGTACTTCGAGAAGGATAAGGCCCTCGTGCGCCGCTTCCAGACCGTCCGCATCGAGGAGCCCAGCGTGGAGGACACCGTCTCCATCCTCCGCGGCCTGCAGGAGCGCTACGAGGTATACCACAAGATCGAGATTCTGGACGAGGCCCTCGTGGCCGCCGCCGAGCTGAGCAACCGCTACATCAGCGACCGCTTCCTGCCCGACAAGGCGATCGACCTCATCGACGAGAGCGCCGCCCGCCTGCGGCTGGAACTGGACAGCGTACCCGAGGAGATCGACGAGTGGGACCGCCGCGTGCGGCAGCTCGAAATCGAGCGCGAGGCCATCAAGCGCGAGAACAGCGCCCCCAAACTGCAACTCATCGAGGAGCAGATCGCCAACGCCCGGGAGAAGCGCGACAGCCTTCGCGCCCGCTGGCACAATGAGAAGGAACTGGTCGACAAGAGCCAGAACATCAAGAAGACCATCGAGGAACTGGAGCACGAAGCCGAGAAGGCCGAACGCAACAGCGACTTCGAGACCGTGGCCAAGATCCGCTACGGCCAGCTGCAGGACCTCAAGCGGCAGCTTACCGCCGCCGACAAGGAACTCGAGAACCTGCCTGACGAGAACCGCTTCACCAACGAGGAGGTCACCGCCAACGACATCGCCGAGGTGGTGGCCCGCTGGACCGGCATCCCCGTGCAGCGCATGATGCAGAGCGAGCGCGATAAACTGCTGCTGCTCGAGGAGGAACTCCACAAGCGGCTTATCGGACAGGAGGAGGCCGTACACGCCGTCTCCGACGCCGTGCGGCGCAGCCGTGCCGGCCTGCAGGACGAGAACCGGCCCATCGGCAGCTTCATCTTCCTGGGGCCCACCGGCGTCGGCAAGACCGAACTGGCCAAGGCCCTGGCCGAGGTGCTCTTCAACGACGAGCGCGCCATCACCCGCATCGACATGAGTGAGTACCAGGAACGCCACACCGTGAGCCGCCTCGTGGGCGCGCCCCCCGGTTATGTGGGCTACGACGAGGGCGGACAGCTCACCGAGGCCGTGCGGCAGCGCCCCTACTCCATCGTATTATTGGATGAGATCGAGAAGGCCCACCCCGACACCTTCAACATCCTGCTGCAGGTGCTCGACGACGGCCGGCTTACCGACAACCGCGGGCGGGTAGCTAACTTCAAGAACACCATCATCATTATGACCTCGAATATGGGGTCGGACACCATCCTCGAGAACTTCGAGGACCTGGCTAACCTCGACGACAAGCACCGCGCCGACATCATCGAGACCACCAAGCAGGAGGTATTCGAGACGCTGCAGGAGAACCTGCGCCCCGAGTTCCTTAACCGCATCGACGAGCGCATCATGTTTACCCCGCTCACCCGCGCGGAGATCAAGCAGATCGCCCGTCTGCTGCTACGGAAGACCGAAAAGATGCTCGCCCGGCAGGGCATGGTGATCAAGATCAGCGACCGTGCCCTCGGCTGGCTCGCCGAGAAAGGTTACGACCCGCAGTTCGGCGCCCGCCCCATGAAGCGGGTGCTGCAATCCGAGCTCGCCGACACCCTCTCCAAGGACCTCATCTCCGGCAAATTCGTGGCCGGCGACACCATCTACGCCGACCTGGGTGATGATAAACTCAGCTTCAGCAAGGACCCCTTCCCGGCCGCACCGGCCGCGGGCAGCGGTCCGGAAGAAACGGCCGAAGCGGAAGCCGTAGCCCGGGAGAAGGCCCAGGCCGAGGAGCCCGAGCACAAAAAGACCCGGCGCCGCAGCAAGAAAAAAAACGACGACGATGAGGAGCCGGAAGGCACCGTCGAGGAACTCAAGCAGGCTACGCAGGATCTGCTGGACGCTACCGATCAGGCCAAGGAAAAGTGAGGGGCTCGCCCGCTCCGAGGCGTATGCGGAATGAATAAATGGATTTTTGCAGGTGCACAAAACAATAATTTGCGGTGAACTATATGACAGAATTTGAAGTTGTATAACTTGTCTAAACGCAAATTATGAAAACGATCGCTTTTAAGTATGGCCTCTACTTCTTCGGCGGGCTGGTAGCCATATTTCTAACGAGTTACCTGCTGGGTCTCGCGGCGAACTACCAGTTGAGGGTGGTCAATGGTTTGCTGCACATGGCCATCCTATACTACGGTATCAAGGAGCTACGGGTCAGGCAGCCCGATACCCACCAGAATTACGTCAGTGGCGTCGCCCAGGGGCTTTACATAGGTACGGTAGGCACCGTCCTTTTTTCGATTTTCACCGTCCTTTTCCTCATTGGGGCCTCCGGTCTTATGGCGGAATTACAAGCAGCGACACCACTGGGTAACGCCCTCACGCCCGTTACCGCCGGCGTATTCATCCTCATGGAGGGCATCGCCGTCAGCCTGATCGGCTCCTACCTGCTTACCCGTTACGTCGACGCCCGCCTGGAGAAAAAAGGAGGGGAGGAGCGCGCCTATACCAGTCGCGGACCGATCGTGGGATAGCGATTCCTTATAGGTCCCGGCCATTCGTGGTGAACCCTTATCCTCCCGCTCACGAAGCGCCGGAAGCCCCTCGCTTCAGAACTCAAGCAACGGACCGGAGATCCGTGTCCATGCACACCATTCCAGCTAAACCGATTGTGCCATCGTATCTTTATAGACCGATAACCCTCGATCATGCCCCGAATTATTCTGCTTTTTATCGCTCTGGTCACCCTGGCTTACTGCGCCGAGCAACCAGAAGTCATTAAGCCCCGCTACCCCGACCGCAACATCCAGATCGAGGCCGCCCGCGCGGCCTCCCTCGCCGAAAAGATCCGCACCGAGAGCAACGTCCAGGTAGATGATGGGCTCGAACTATCCCTTTGGGCCAGCGATACGCTGGTCACCGACCCGATCGCCATCAGCGTAGCCCCCGACGGTCGCATCTTCTACTCCAGCGCCCACCGGATGGAAAGTTCGGAATTTGACATCCGCGGCCACCGCGACTGGATGACGGCCTCCATCGCCTTCGAGACCGTGGAAGACCGCCAGGAATTCCTGCGCAAGACCTTCGAGGAAGGCACCGAGCAGTCGGAGCGCTACCTGAAGGACCTCAACGGTGACGGCAAGAAGGACTGGCGCGACCTGACGGTGCAGAAAGAACAAGTGTGGTTCGTCGAGGACCAGAGCGGCGACGGCGTCGCCGACCGCGCCAAACTCTACCTCGAGGACTTTCACCACGAAATGACCGATGTAGCCAACGGAATAGAATACGCCAACGGCGAGGTCTACATCTCGGTCGGGCCCGACCTGTGGCGGACGAAGGACAAGGACGGCGACGGCCGCGCCGACGAAACTACCTCCATCAGCCACGGCTGGATCGTGCACATCGGCTTCAGCGGTCATGGTATGTCGGGCGTCACCGTAGGTCCGCAGGGCCGCATCTGGTGGGGCGCCGGCGACGTAGGCATGAACTTGATCGACAAGGAGGGTAAGCAGTGGAAGTACCCCAACCGCGGTACCGTCGTACGCTGCGACCCCGACGGCAGCAACTTCGAGGTCTTCGCCATGGGCGTACGCAACACCCACGAATTCGTCTTCGATGACTACGGCAACCTGATCTCCGTCGACAACGACGGCGACCACAGTGGCGAGAGCGAGCGCCTGGTGTACCTCATCGACGGCTCCGATACCGGCTGGCGTATCAACTGGCAGTTCGGCAAGTACACCGACCCCGACAACAACGATTACAAAGTGTGGATGGACGAGCGCATGTACCAACCCCGCTGGGACGGGCAGGCGGCCTACTTCCTCCCCCCGATCCAGAATTACGTGAACGGCCCCACGGGCATGGTCTACAATCCCGGCACCGCCCTGGGCCCTGACTATTACAAGCACTTCTTCATCGCGGAGTTCCGCGGCAACCCCTCCAACTCTCCCCTCCACGCCTTCACACTGGAACCGGAGGGCGCCGGCTTCAAGCTCGGCACCACTAAGGAAGTCGTCTCCGGTCTCCTGCCCACGGGCGTCGACTTCGGGGCCGATGGGGCCCTCTACTTCGCCGACTGGATCAACGGCTGGGGGACCAAGAATGAAGGCCGTATCTGGAAACTGGACGTACCCGGCGGGGCCGATACCCCGATCCGCCAGGAAGTGAAGCGGCTGCTGAATACCGACCTGACCGCGCTGAGCACGGACACCCTGTCCATCCTCCTCGCCCACCAGGACCAGCGCGTCCGTAAGAATGCCCAGTTCGAACTCGCCACCCGCGACGACGAAGGCTACGACGCCCTCGTGGCCGCCGCCCGCAGCAACGACAACCAGCTGGCCCGCATCCACGGCATCTGGGGCATCGCGCAGATGGCCCGCGCCGACCGTGACCGCGCCGAGGTGCTCGTC
>JBGTHX010000386.1:0-11883 GCA_041746055.1 Lewinella sp.
GACGCGCTACGGGCTCAAAACCCGCACGGCCACCCAAGAACAACTCGAGGAGGACGTCAAAGCCTGGTATGAACGGCGAAACACTGCTAGGAGTAGCGTAAACTGGCAGTTCACCACCCAGGACGCCCGCATCAAACTGAAGCATCTGTACCCTCAATTTCTAACTTGACAAAGCACTAGTCGCACGGCAGTCCAACAACTGGATATTCCAGGACCTCATCACCGCCACGGCCTCTACCGGGGGACGTTTCGGCCAGAGCGTGGAAGTGTCCGGCGATTCGCTCCTGATCGGCAGCCCTTTCCACTCCAGCAGCCATCCACAGGCCGGAATAACTCATCTCTACCTGAAAAATGCGAACAATCGCTGGGAAATGAGCGATGCCATCCTTCCCCTCGAGTCGGAAAGGGGTGGTCAGTTCGGTTCCGCCGTTGCCCTTGACCACGGCTACCTGCTCATTGGCGGACAGGGCCATGAAGGAACCGTTCCCACTACCGGTACCGTGTTCTTCGTTGAAGAGAATTACCTGCTCCCGGCCGCCGACCTGATCCGGTGCAGCAGTCCCGTGACGCTTCCTACTGCCCTGGCGACCGACCATTGCGCGGGTACGGTAATGGGGACATCCCCTGAGTCGACCACCTTCGACGCAGCCGGAAATTATTCCCGCGTATGGAACTTCGGCGACGGCCGCGGCAATTTCTCCTCGGCCGTGCAGGCGGTCAAGGTCTCCCGCCCGGACCTTTCCCTCCCCTACAGCATAACGACGAACAACGACAGCCGCCGCTGCTGGTCCGCCGATGACGGTCTGGTAGAGGGCCTGTGGAGTGCCACCCAGGGGCTGCTGCAGCCCCTGGTCGGAAAGTCCGCCTTCGCTATAAACGGTACGGTGCTGGGTAGTCACGCCGCCCTGCTCAACAGCCCCAACTTCGATCTGTCCGCTACTGTGGAATACCTAATCTCCTTTCAACAGCGTACGCTGCAGAGCGTAGGTACGGAAGGACTACGCCTGACACTGATCGACGTGGCCACCGGAGAGGTGGTGAAGCAGTTGCTGCGCGACGAAGCCGCGCCCCACGGCGCGGTGACCTCGGATCTGATCTTTACCGTCCCGGCCGACGGCACCTACCGGCTCGGATTCCAGGCCTGGGGCGGACTGCTCAGCCCCGGCCTGAAGATCGATGAGATCCTGATTCAGGAGCATACCGTAGCTACTGGGTGGCCGGGTCTCGCCGGCCGCGGGGATGACACCTGTCAGCCCGCTGCGGCGAAGGGTCTCAACGGCTTCGCATTTTCCAGATTCCTGGGCCCCGATGGTAAACTGGTAGCCGAGATCGATCCCAACGGCAACGATTTGGGGGACGTGAATATCGCCATGACGGATTACCAGGCCGTTCCGGTGGCGCCCTTCACCCAGGGACCCGTACTCAGCCGGTACTTTGATATCGTACCCGAGCACGGCTCGGGCCCGTACACCGCGAACGGAGGCGTTAAGGTGCGGCTGTATTTCTCTCCCGCCGAGCTCGACCAGTTCAACCAGTACACCCAGGGAACTGCGGATTGGGACAAGCTCACCATCCTACACTACAGTGACCAGAACCAGGACTGCGACATCAACAACAGTATGGGCGGCGACTTCCGGTTTGAACAGCTGCAATCCGCGGCCGCGTTCAGTTCGGAGGGGCACTACCTGGAGTTTTATACGACCAGCTTCTCCGAGTTCTCCGCCTCCACCGAGGCGGCATCCACCCAGAGTGCCTCCAGCCTGCCAGTGGTGCTGACCGACTTTACCGGCGAGGCCGAAGCGGGAGGTAACCGGGTAGACTGGTTCACCGAAACCGAACGCGACTTCTCCCACTACCTGGTCGAGAAAAGCCGGGACGGTCGTCGCTTTGAAAGCCTGCAGCGTGTTGACGGTCAGGGACTGCCGCACTATACCGTGATGGACAAAGCCGCCTTTCCGGTGACCTATTACCGCCTGCATATGGTGGATCTCGACGGTAGCGCAGCCTACAGCGCCGTGATTCGCATCGCACGAGGCTCCGATGCCGGATCACTTACCGCCAGCGCGTATCCCGTCCCCACGGATGGTACCGTAACGGTCAGTTTTACCCTGTCCGCCCCCGACGCGGTGGAACTGAGCCTGACCGCGCCGGACGGCCGTTCTATCCGCCGGCATCTTTACGATGGCACGGTGGGTGAGAACCTGACTCCGGTCGATCTCAGTGACCTACCGGCAGGGACCTACTACCTCAGCCTGCGTAGCCGGGACCTGGTCCGTAATCTGCTCCTCATCCGTAGGTAGCGGTAGGGCTCCGGAAGCCTGAACATTTACTCGGTAGTGGCCGGTCCCTCGCAAGGCGCGAAGGGCCGGCCACTGTGTTTCATGGGGTGTGTATGGGGAGTTAACGAGCAACACAGGAGCGAAATAATCGTATAAGGAGTATGGATTCCCGCAGCTTTTGCCGCAGATCCGAGACTCTCAAGGCGGAAAGCAATTTTCAAACTTTTGAAGGGTCCCGCTTTTCGCCAAGTTTATACGAGACGCTCATGAAATATTCCTTATTCCGGCAACCCACCCTGGTGTGGCTGCTGATCCTAACCGCCCGCTTCGGCTGGGCCTCCGGACCCACTCCGGAACGCTCCCCCCCGGTGGAGGTTTGCCCCATGGATGTGGTTTCACCGGTACCCGATAATTCCACCCGCGACGGTTGGCGTGAATATGCCAAATTCGTTTCTCCAAACGGAGTCAGCGGTGGGCGGTACGGCGGTGCTGTCCGGATCGACGGCAACTACGCCGTTGTCGGGGCGCCCGGGACGGTAATCAATGGAGTAGCGAGCGGGGCGGCCTACGTGTACTACCGCGGTATAAACGGCTGGGTCCTGCAGGATATCCTTACTCCCATCGAGGGCTACCGAAACGACGATTTCGGGATGAGCGTGGACATCCGGGGAAGCACCATTGCGGTGGGCGCTCCCCACGAAGAAGATTCCAATGCCCATTCCGACGCCGGGGCCGTTTACATTTTTAAACGCACGGGTACGACCTGGGCGCAGACCAACAAGCTGAATCCCGCGCAGCGTACCAAGAGTGACGAATTCGGGTACAGCCTCGACCTCAATGACTTCGGTATCTGGGTCGGAGCCCTCACGAAGGAAACCGGCGATAAGACGGCCGGCTCGTGCTACTTCTTCGGCTACGACGGTACCGCCTGGGCGGAAGGCGTACACATCGTGGCCCCGGTCGCCCACGTCGGCGGCAGCTTCGGCTACGACATCAAGGTGGACGATGCCAACACCCGTCTGATCATCGGAGCACCCACCGAGGATGCGGGGGGTATCACCGAGGCGGGGAAGGTGTATGTCTATACGCGCGCCAACACGACCTGGACCAAATCCATCGAACTCTACCTCACCAGTGCCCTGGCTTACGATCACCTCGGGGTGAGCATCGCCCAGCAGGGGGAAACGCTGGTGCTCGGCGCGCCGGGCGCCGACGGTGACGTCACTGGCGGAGGACAGGCTTACGTAGTGGACCGGGATAGCCTAGGGAACTGGAATCTCACCGCCTACCTGGCGGCGACAGCCTCGAACGCGGGGCGCTTCGGTCAAAGCGTGTCGATCTCCGGAGACAGCCTCCTCATCGGGAGCCCCAACCACAGCAGTTCCCTCAGTTTGGCCGGCGTGGCGGAACTATATGTAAAGACCAAGGGCGTTTGGACACTTAGCGACGCCATCACCCCGCTTCAAGCGGAGACGGACGGGCAATTCGGGGCTTCGGTAGCCCTGGATCATGGCTATCTCTTCGTGGGAGGCACCGGCCACGCGGGCACGGAAGCCGAGGCGGGGGCCGTCTTCTTCTTTGAAGAGAATTACCTGCTTCCCGTCGACTCCCTGCTCCGCTGCAACGATCAGGTCACGTCGGCGATCCCCCTGGCGACCGATAATTGCGCGGGAGTCGTCATGGGCAGCACGTCCGATGTCAACCTATTCGATGAGGCGGGAACGACTACACAGGTATGGAATTTTACCGATGGCAACGGGAACTACTCCTCCGCCGTCCGGGTGGTTACCGTGCAAAAGGCCGACCTGACGCTGCCCTACACGGAAAACATGGAGGGAGAAAGCATCTCCCGTCATTGCTGGACCGCGGCGGCGGAACCGGTGGCAGGAGAGTGGACCATCACGGAAGATGCGGAGCAGTCGCTCGAGGGCACCTCCTTCTTTTCCGTGCAGGCATCCGCTACGGAATACCACGAGGCAACCCTTGTCTCGCCGAAGTTTGAATTGCTCGCCGGAACCGAATACCTGGTCTCCTTCCTGCACCGGACGCTCTTCACGGCTTCCGCTAGCGAAGGATTGCGCCTCTTCTTGCTGGACGATGAAGGACAGGAAGTAAAACAGCTACTGGAGGACCTGCAGGCCCCGGACCTGACCGCAGGCACGCACCTCATCTTTACGGTTCCCGCAGACGGACTCCACTCCCTCGGGTTTACGGCCTGGGGAAGCACCTCCGCACCGGGCCTGGCGATTGACGAAATCCTGATCCAGGAACACACGGTCGCCAACGGTTGGCCGGGATTGTCCGGGGACGGAAGTGACAACTGCACCGCGGCCACGGTGGGAGGACTCAACGGGTTCGCGCGATCGCGCTTCCTGGACGACGCGGGGCGATTAGTGGCCGAGATCGACCCCAACGGAAACGACCTGGGCGACGTGACCATCCAGATGACCGATTACGGGGGGGTACCTACCGCCCCCTATACCCGCGGTGCCGTGCTCAGCCGGCACTTCGATATTGTGCCCAACCACGGATCGGGGCCCTACTCTGCCAATGGGGGAGTAAGGGTGAGGCTTTACGTTGACCCCGCGGAACTGGGTCAGTTCAATGGCCAGGTACAACAGACCAACACCTGGCAGGATATGGTCGTACTGCACTACAGCGACATCAATCAAGACTGCGACATTACCAATAGCACGGGGGATGATTTTTCCCTGCAGTTCCTGGAAGCCACTTCCGATTTCGGCTCGGAAGGCCGCTACCTCGAGTTTTACACCACTTCCTTCTCTGAGTTTACGCCTACGAGTATGGCCTCCGCGACAATGGCATTGCCGGTAGTGATATCCGACCTCCAGGCGCAGGCCCTCCCGGCCGGTAACCGGCTGGAGTGGTGGGTGGACCGCGAAATTGCCTTTTCCCATTACGAGGTGCAGCAAAGCGTCGACGGAGCGGGTTTTTCGACCCTCGCTACGGTACGGGGGCTGGACCTCTCGCACTACAGTTTTCTGGACGAACGCCCGCTTCCGCAAGCCTATTACCGGCTGAAGCTGGTAGACCTGGACGGCAGCACTTCCTTCAGTAACACAGTACGGGTGGTTCGGCCGGGCGGAGAGACCGAGGCATTCATCGGGGCCTTCCCCGTTCCGACGGATGGGATAACGACCCTCACGTACCAACTGATGGCGGACGGCCCGGTCACCTTCCGGCTCGTCAACCCGGCGGGGCGCGTATTGCGCACCATCAGTAGCCAAGGTGCCCGTGGCAATAACCGGCAGCCGATCGACTTACGGGATCTTCCCCCCGGGACGTACTACGTTACCGTACTTACTCCGGACGGACTCCAGACTATGCCCCTCAGCCGTCGGTAAGTTCCGGCGCTCACTCGACGCGCCGGATAGCCCATTTGCCCGGTCCCGGCACCAAATCGTACCGTACGTAACTCCCTCCGGATCCGTGGAAAACCTCCAGCACCTGCGACCCCGCCGCACCGGGATCGACCTCCAGGGTAGCACGCCGCCAGCCCTCGGGCACGAAAGTTTTGAAGGTGAGGGGCACGTTGTACACCGCGGTGTCCAGGGGGCTGCTGCGACTGATATGTACTACATCACCGCGCAACGCACTGCTTAGCTCACTGGCCTGCCGCTCGCGCAGGTATTTGGTCACGGTGGCGAAAGGGGCGATCCAGAGATCGTTTACGCGTGCCTGGAGGTAGGTGAAGTAGTCGCGCAGTTCCTCCCCGGGGCGGGCGGCCCAGCCGTAGTCGTCCACGCCGTGAAAGACCTCTACCAGCCAGACATTATCGTGGGCCAGGGTAGTGTCTACCCAGTCCTTCATCTCCCGCAGGGTGGTGCCGTCCACGGGGCCCCGCTGCCACTGTACGTATTCCGCGGACTGGGACCCGGGATCCTCCCGGCTACCCCGGTTGAGCTCCGCCAGCCACGGCTCCGGCATACGGTTGCGCAGCGCCGGGTACACGGCGTGGGCGTACTCCATCACCCGCTCGTTTTCGGTGCCGTAGGGGCCTTCCGCGGAAAAGGTCGCGGCCTCCCCCAGCTCCCGGGCGATATCCTGCCGGCTTTGCTCCAGTTCGTAGCGGAGGTTGGTTTCATCGAGTACGGCCAGCCGTGGGTGGGTCACGGTGTGGCTGGCGATCTCGTGGCCATCGGTTTGGTAGCCGCGCAGGTCATTCCAGGTAGTGGTGTCGACCGGATTATCGTGGAAGACGACGGCGTCGGTATTGCGCAGCTCACCCGCGCGCAGCCGGACGTAAGCTTCGTCCATGAGCGCGTAGGCTTCTTCCGGCCGTCCGCTTTCGTAAGCGGCGCCGGCGCGCGAGTGGTAGTCTACGGCTTCGGTGGAACCGGTGAAGGCGATCAGTGAGGCCCGCTCGAACAGGTTGCTCGAGTCGGTGGCCACGCTGGCCGTCTCGCGGATGATCTCCTCGGGTGGGCGTCCGGTGAACCGACCGGTAGCGGAGCCTTCAATTTTTCCCGTGATCACGTAAAAGGTGGCCGGCAGCCCCAGGCTGTCCAGGATGGGGCGCGCCACCGTGAACTGGGTGATGATACCGTCGTCGAAGGTGAGGGATACGGCGCCGGTCCGGTCACCGGAAAAGCGGCTGACGGTGGTCGTGCCGGGGGAGGGTAGGGACTGGGCGGATGTATCCACCGCGGCCAGGAGTAGCAAACCGATTGTCAGGACAGCCGGTGGGGAAAAGCGGAGCATCATAGGGAATGGAACTGGTACAGGGCTCCCAACTTACTGAAATTTACCGGCCGCTACTCGGCTGGGGTCCACCATGGGAAAAGGATAGGAGAAAGGTGGCTCCGGCAAACAGCCTGAAGGTTGTATGTAGCAGGTGAGTATATAGGGCATTAGATATGCTTATTTGAAGGCGTGCAACCATATGACTTAATCTTATCAAAGCGGGGGCCTACAAATATGGTGATATAGTATTAAATATGCGGATTAGATATTGGAAAATATAATTAACGGAGATTAATATATAGCCAAAACTTTATTCGTTTAAGGCCGAAATATCATCCATCAGCATCAGTTGGTACAATACTATTCACCGGATCATCGGAGGTGTATTTCACTGATCGGGAGGTTTTTCGATTTTGCGAAGGAACCCCAGAACGTCCTGTATGAAGCAATTTTACCAACCCTTCTGCTCCTGGGGGCCGCCGCCGCCGGGCGGGCCAATAACGGTACGGTAAATCCACATAATGGCGATGCATCGGGAAATAATAATGTGTTTAAGCACATAATAGGGGTCGGACAAGACGGGTTATATTACTGCTGGTGCTCCCTGATGGAGGCCGCCATTCACCTAAAGCTTAACCTTCGCCCCACCGGAATATCCGGACGGCGAAAAGCGCAGCCTATGAGATCCTTCGCCATCCTCACCCTGCTCGCCCTTTCGGCGGCGAGCCTGACCGCTAATAACGTAGATGCGTCCAACATCCTGCTGGGAGCCAAAAACACTTCGGCCGGTAGCCGTACGGTAACCTTTGATGTAGGCTGGGAGAATTCCTGGCGGGTGTCGGAGGGACCCTACAACTGAGACGCCGCCTGGCTCTTCATGAAGTACCGGATCGGACAGGGACCGTGGTTACACGCCACGCTCAGCGGAGGCGACTGCGAGCCCTCTACCACCATCCTGGACGTTTCTTCGGACGGGATCGGGGCATTCGTATACAGTGCCGTGGACCAGATCGGCGATGTCGTCCACGAAGGTCTGGAACTCACCTGGGAGTACGCCGAGGACGGGGTCACCGACGCCGATCTCGTAACCGTAGAACTTTACGCCCTAGAGATGGTGTACGTGCCGACCGGTGACTTCTACCTGGGATCCGGTGCCGCGAGCGTCGGAGAATTTTTCCGGGCCACCTACCTGCCGGCCGTCACCGACCCCTATCTCGTAGACGGGGAAGGTGCCCTCTCGATCGGGACCTCCGCCGGCGACCTGGGCATCGCCCCCGCCGCAGTTGTTTCCGCCACCGTGCCGGATACCTTCCCCAAGGGGTACGCCGGTTACTACTGCATGAAATACGAGACCTCGCAGCAGCAGTACGTCAAATTCTTCAACCAACAGACTACCGGCCAGCAGGATGCGCTCGACCTTTCGGCACTGGGCTTATGTGAAATCTCGCTGTTCCGAAACTCCTTCTGCTACGAAGACGGGGAGGAGGCCACCAGCGCTTTCCCCTACGTACCGATATCCGGCCTCACCGCCGCCCAAATGCTGGCTTATCTCGACTGGACGGGCCTGCGGCCCATGACCGAACTGGAATTCGAAAAAGCCTGCCGCGGTACGCTGTATCCGGTGGAGGATGAATACGCCTGGGGTACTACCACGCTCAACACCATGCCCTATCAAATTACGAACCCGGATAGCACCAACGAGATGGTCAGCAACTCCGACGCCCTGCCGGAAGCGAACGGCAACGGGGTCTGCTCGGTAAATGGTCTCTTTGCCTCCACCCTGTCGCTGGACGGCCCCATCCGCATCGGCGGACTGGCCGCGAGCGGAAGCAGGTTCACCCGGCTCAGCAGCGGCGGCAGCTACTACGGCATTATGGAACTCTCCGGTAACCTAAGCGAACTGGTGGTGACGGTCAAGGACGCGCAGGGCCGCTCCTTCGGCGGAGCCCACGGCGACGGTGAACTCACCGAAGACGGCCTCTGCGGCCAAAACTGGCCCGTGACCCTGTCCGCTTTCGGCAGCCGCGGTGGAAACTTCCTGAGCCTGCCTCTCCAACTCCGTGTCTCCGACCGCCTGGATGCGGTGCTGCCCCTGGTGGCTTCCCACCTCCAGGGCTTCCGTGGGGTACGTACCTATCCCGATTAATCCGACCGCTCCAACCGGGGCCGTAGTCCGGCCCGAAAATGTTTCAATATGATTTATTTCAATACCCCCAATAAGTCCGGCCTCCTGGTGGCAATCGCGGCTCTGCTGCTACCCGGCCTGCTGGGAGCCCAGAATGGTGTTACGGTGGGCATTTCCTTTGACACGACCACGGTATCCGCACTCATCGTCGGGGTCACCATCTACCGGGGCGGCGTGGCAGGCGGTGACGACAGCGAACTGGTCAGCGAAATGACCCTTCCTGCGGAACTGCTTTCCTTCGGCGCACAGCTGGGGGGTTCCCACGTCACTATCAGCTGGGCTACCGGCCACGAATCGCAGATCGACCGCTACGTACTGGAATACGCCTCCGATGGCGTGGCTTTCCAGGAAATACAGCGGCATACCCCGCGCGGCAGCCACGCCAGCTACTCCGTGAACCTTCCCCGCCCCGCCGGGGCGGAAGCTTATTTCCGGCTTCGCGTAGACGAGAGTGACGGGACGGCGTGGTACTCCTCCCTCGAGTACCTGACCTGGCCGGCGGACGAAAACTGGTCCTTCGAGCCGCTGCGTAACCCCATGGACGGCAACCGGCTGGGCGTGGAGATTACCGGCCTGCCCGCCGGCGAAACCTTCACCCTGCGGGTATTCAACTCCCAGGGCAAGACCGTACACTCCGGATTCTACCGCCACGCGGCGGATGGTGCGGCGCTCACCCTGCCCGTAGCCCTGCAGCCCGGACCCTACTTCCTGGCCGTAACCCGCGCCGACGGCGACCAGCAGAGCCAACAGGTGGTCGTGGCGCGCTAGGTATCTTTGGGGCCCCAAGCGTCCCCTGCCTTGATCCTTCTCTATCTCACCTTCGGCACCGACCTGGCCGTGCACCAGCAGGCCGCCTTCTCGGCCATGACCTTTCTCGCGCGCGGCGCGGGGGAGGTGGAGGTGCTCACCGATGCCCCTGAATTCTACGGCGGCCTAAGTGAAAAAATCCGTCTCCGAACCATCACTCCCGCCCAACTGGAGGAATGGAAAGGGGCCCACGGTTTCTTCTGGCGCATTAAGATCAAGGCGCTCGAGGAGCTGGCCCTGGTACATCCCGGGAACGACCTGCTCTACCTGGACGCCGATACCTTCTGCTTTTCCGTCCCGCAGTGGCTCACCCGGCAACTGCACGCCGGCACCCACCTCATGCACGCGCGGGAGGGCATCCCCTCCCACCTGCCCACGAGTACGGAGCGGACGATGGGCCGGCAGACGGTGGGGAAAACCTTCGGCGGCGTGACCATCCGCCCGGACCACGAGATGTACAATGCCGGCGTGGTAGCCCTGAGCGCCGGACGCGCGCTGGAAGCCGTCCACCTTGCCCTCGCCATCTGTGATGACATGTGCGCCGCGGGCGTGACGCGGAGGCTCGTCGAGCAGCTCGCCCTCTCCGTGGCCCTGCGGGAAAGCGGAGGCATCGGGGCCGCCAACGCCGTCATCGGTCACTACTGGGGCAACAAAGCCGACTGGAACGGTCGCATCGCGCGCCACTTCACCACCCACTTTCTGCGGGGTAGCAGCCTGGAGGAGCAGATCGCGGCGACCCGCGGGGTCGACTTCCGGGAATTTCCGGTCTACCGGAAGTCCAGTTCCACCCAAAAGAAATTCCACCGCTGGATCGCGGGAAAGATCGACGGGATGCCCGTCACCTTCACCCCCGATCCGGGTACCGACGTCAGCGACCGGTCGGAGCGCTGGCTGGCCGAGCGCGTTACCGGCCGAAAATGATCACTCCGCTGCCCAGGGTGTCCACCGGGGCAAAGTAGCGCAGCACCTCCCGGCTGAGGGGGCTTCCGAGGGATCCGTCTCCTTCCTTGATAAAGACGAAGCGCACCGAAGGATCATCGATCACCTGCCGGGCCACCGCCCGCTGGTCGATGCGGAAGGAGGCAATGTGCTCCGGATTCTGCATCAACGGCGTATGGACGTAGGCCACCGGTACCGGCCGGCGCAGGAGGTGGTAGGTGACCTGGTAGCCGTTGAGCGAGAAGAAAGTCTCGTCGGGGCCCAGCCGGGGTCCGAGGTAGGCGGCGATCTCCCGGGGTATGTCCGGTCGACCGCGGTAGTAGAAATAGTGGCCGATGCCGATGGCCGTGCCCACCGCGAGTACGGCCGCGGGGAGCCACTTCGCCCGGAGAGCAAGGGGCCAGCAGCCCGCCACCCCCACGCCCACCCAGAGGGCCAGTGGCGGGTCCAGTTGGATCTGGTAGTGCCCGAAGGGCTTACCGGTGAGCAGGATCACGACGGTCACTAAAGAGGCCAGCAGTGCCAGAAACCACTTCCACCAGCCCGGCATTCCGTTCCAGCCCCCCCGCACCTGCGCCACCGCGCCCAGAATGATCAGTGGAGCGTACCGCAGGAGGTAGTCGCCCATGTAGATCGCCCGCTCGGCGAGGGTAGGGGACACCACGTAGGCGCCATTCACCTGAAAGGTGTAGAAGAGGAAATTTTCCCACTCCCCGATCGCCTGGTAGTAGGCCATCACCCCCGCCACCGGCAGCAGGAAGGCGGTGACCAGCAGCAGGCCGTTGCCCAGAATCCGCAGCGGTTCGCGCCGGTACCCCCACAGCAGGTAGAGCCCGATGGCCAGCGCCTCGGCGGCCACGAAGGGCTTGATGATGAAGCCGAGCCCCAGCAGCAGTCCGCCCCAGGCCCAGTGCTTGCGGGGGGAGGCCACCGTGACCAGGATGGCGGACAGCGAGAACAGCAGGAAGA
>JBGTHX010000387.1:0-4565 GCA_041746055.1 Lewinella sp.
CCGGAGGACACTTTCGGGCAACTGGCAGCAGTGGCGGGACTGGGCTTCGCGGGCATGCTACTGGATTCGGTGCTGGGGGCGGGCCTGCAGGCGCGGTACCGGGGGGCGGACGGCAGATTATGCGACCGGCCCGGCGCGGAAGGCGAACTGGTCGGCGGGGTACGCTGGGTCACGAATGACCTGGTGAACCTCGTATCGATCGCGGTAATCACCGGCGCGAGCCTGTTTCTGTGGGGAAGCTGGGGAGTAAGTTGAAGGCCCGGGCACCCGCGACCCCGCCGCGAAGCTTACCTTCGCCGCAAAACCGGGAACATGAATACTGCGAAAACCGTACTGGTGATCCTCGACGGCTGGGGACTCGGGCAACGCCCCGAGGCCGACGCCCTCGCCCAGGCCAATACGCCGACTTTCGACCGCATCTATAAGGACAATCCCCACGCCACCCTGGTGACCTACGGCGAGCAGGTAGGACTACCCGAAGGACAGATGGGCAACAGCGAGGTGGGCCACCTCAATATCGGCGCGGGCCGCGTGGTGTACCAGAGCTTCGCGCGGATCAACGTGGCCATCCGGGAGGGAGAACTACAGGCGCACCCTACCCTGCAGCGGGAACTACGCTACGCCCGGGAGAACAATAAGTCGGTCCACCTGATGGGGCTGGTGAGCGACGGCGGCGTCCACAGCCACATCAAGCACCTGCTGCGGCTCACCGACATCGCCAAGGAGGCCGGCAACGAGCGGGTTTTCATCCATGCCTTCACCGACGGCCGCGACGTGGCACCGGATTCCGGGAAGGGACACATCAGGACCGTCCTCGAGCACATCCAATTCCAGCCCACGCGGCTGGCTACGGTGACCGGCCGCTTCTACGCCATGGACCGCGACACCCGCTGGGAACGGATCTCGGAAGCCTACCACGCAATGGTGGACGGGCGGGGAGAAAGATCACGTGACGCGCTGGCCACCATCCAGGAACACTACGATGCAGGGATCACCGACGAATTCCTGAAACCCATCGTCATGACCGGAGAGGACGGGCAGCCCATAGCTACCATCCAGCCCGGCGACGTAGTGCTGTGCTTCAACTTCCGGACCGACCGGCCGCGCCAGATCACGCGGGCGCTGACGCAGCAGGACTTCCCGGACCAGGATATGCACCGCGTGCACAACCTGCACTACATCTGCATGACGCAGTACGATGAGAAATTTAAGCACGTGGAGGTTCTCTTCACCCCCGATGACCTGACCAAAACGATGGGACAGGTGGTGAGCGAGGCCGGCAAAACCCAGGTGCGGATTGCCGAGACGGAGAAGTACGCCCACGTGACCTTTTTCTTCAGTGGCGGACAGGAAGACACCTTCCCCGGCGAACGGCGGATCCTGATCGACAGTCCGCGCGACGTAGAGACCTACGACCTGAAACCGGAGATGAGCGTCTACGGCGTCACCGCCGCGATCGTCAAAGATATTGAGGACAACGCCCCCGACTTTATCTGCCTCAACTACGCCAATACCGATATGGTGGGCCACACCGGCGTATTCGAAGCCGCGGTAAGGGCCGCCGAGGCAGTGGATACCTGTCTGGGTCGCTTACTCGACACGGCGGGCCGCCACGGCTACCACGCGCTCGTGATCGCAGACCACGGTAACTCCGACGTGATGACAAACGAGGACGGCAGCGTAAATACCGCCCACACCACCAACCCGGTGCCCGTGATCTACGTGGGTCCGGCTGCCGGGGAGATCGAGCTGCGGCAAGGTGGAAAACTGGGCGACGTGGCCCCTACCCTGCTCGCGCTGTTGGGCGTGGCCCAACCGAAAGAGATGACGGGGAAAAGTTTGCTGGCCTAGACGGAGGGCGGTCCAACGGAAATCCGTCGGACCGCCCTCCGTCCGACGGATTTCCGTCGGACGGGGTATGCGATAACCTACGGGCCGATTCGCTTGTTGGAGGGGGAGAAAGATATCTATATGAAATACCTGCTCCTTCCCCTGCTGCTGTTCGTGACACTTACTGCCTGCGACAGCCAACGGACTTCCACTACCTCGACCCCGAGCGAGTCGACCGCTGCCACCAGCAACGACATCCCCGACAGTCAGCTGGCCGGCAAGATCTCCATTTCCGAACTCGACGCCCAACATCCCGGGATGGCCAAGGCCTACTTCGCGGGAGGCTGTTTCTGGTGCACCGAAGCTTCCTTCACCCGAATCCAGGGTGTCGAGGACGTGTACAGCGGCTACGCCGGCGGTCAGCTCGGGAACCCGACCTACGAGGACAGCAACAGCGCCAGTAGTGGCCACGCCGAATCCATCGTGGTGTACTACGACTCCACCCGGATCACCTACGACAAGCTCCTGGATATCTTCTTCGTCGCCCACGACCCCACCCAGCTCAACCGCCAGGGACCGGACGTGGGGCCGCAGTACCGCTCGGCCATCTTCCCCCTCAACGATAGCCAGCGGCAGCAGGCGGAAGCCAAGATCGCCGCCCTGAATGCCGGCGGCACCTTCGCTGATCCCATCGCCACCACCATCGAGGATCCCGTCCGCTTTTGGGTAGCCGAACCCTACCACCAGAACTACTACGAAGATTCCTCTAACCCCAACCAGGGCTACGTACAGAACGTGAGCCGGCCGAAGGTCGAGAAGGTGATGAAGACTTTTCGGGAGATCCTGAAACCGGAGTATCAGTAGTAGAGCAGCTGCGCTGCGGTAGAGCGCTTCGCCCGGTAGATTAAAACCCTGGATAAACTACAATCCTCACAACAAGCAAATTGCCCTCTACCGCGAGCCGAAGGCGAGTCTCTACCGGCAAAGCCCTCTACCGCGAGCCGAAGGCGAGTCTCTACCGCGAGCAAAGCGAGTCTCTACCGGCAAAGCCCTCTACCGCGAGCAAAGCGAGTCTCTAATACAGCGAGCAAATCCATTCCCATGCACGACATCGAGCCCCACTTCCAATGGCGCGATCGCTACCGCGCGGAGGACGACAGCGCCTCCCCCTTCTACGGAAGGCAGTACAGCGAGTTCAGCTACAGCAACAAGGTGTACAACTACCTGCTGCACCCGCAGTGGGATGAGTTCGGCTCGGAGACGCTGTACCTGAAGATTCTCTTCGTGGACTACGATGACCACTACGCCATCATCGAACTGATCGGTGAGTGGAACGATGCCCTGCACAACGACTCGATGTGGCTGAAACGGGAGGTGATCGATTACCTGCTGGCGGAGGGCATCACCCAGTACATCCTGATCATGGAAGGGGTGCTGAACCTTCACTCGGACTCCGACGACTATTACGAGGAGTGGTACCAGGAGATCACCGACGCGGGCGGCTGGATCGCGATGCTGAACGTGCTGGACCACGTGGCCGACGAACTGACCGGAGCGCGGCTGGACAAATACATCCGCTACGGCGATTACCTGAATAACCTGACCTGGCGGCCGCAGAAGGCGCGGCGGGTACACGAAGCCATCGAGGGGCTGCTGCAGACCGACGTTCGGCGGGTGTACTAGGCCCGCTCGTCGTTGCGCTTGCGGAGCAGCATGCGGCCGCCGCGGCGACCAGAATTGAAAGTATCAGGAGTCACCTCTTGCCAGAAGCCCTTCAGCGTACTGTCCCAGAGGTCGGGCTTGTAGACGATCTGGTACTGCCGGTTAAATTCCGGCATGATCTTGTTCTCGGGATCGCCTACGAAATTCACCTCCACGAGGGAAAAGGATCGGTCACCGTAGAGGTAGCCTTCGAGTTCCATGCGGAGCACCTTTCCGTCGGGCAGGGTGACGTAGCTCCTGCCCTTGATAAGGCCGTCGTCCACCGTAATGTAGAGCTGCATGGCGAGGGTCTTGGCGGAATAAATGCCGCCGACCGTCATGGTGCCCTCCCAGAGTCCCTCCAGCGATTGCTGGGCGGAGAGTACGCAGGGGAGCAAAAACAACGCGAATAGGATAGCTTTCATGGTCGGGGGCGATCTAAACTGAAAAATAAGTCAAAAACGGGACGAAGGGTTCAGGCGCCCTCGCTTGACGGCTTACCTTGTGGCGTATGGCCAGCCCCCCGACCTATCGGCAATTGTTGCGGTCCGTCACGCTGGGAACCGCCCGGCGGACCGTGGAGCCGGATCTGCTGGAGTGGCTGGATGAGCGTGGGGCCATCGATCCGGAAGCGGACGCCCCGGAGCAGTTGCTGGCTGCCCTCGGACTCGTGGAACGGACCCAGCGCCTGGAACTCAGGAAGGTAGACCCGCCGGCCGAAGGCACGAGCGTCGCTCCCCCGGAAAGCCGGACGCCTCCCTCTTCCCGGTTGGCCCGGGGCCTGCAACTGATCCTGGAGGGTACCTACCCCGACCTGCTCGACGAGGCAACGGACCTGATCCTGGACCGTAACACCTACGTGCCCCCCAACCTGCTGCCGGCACTGCTTACCCGGGCCGCGGCCCTGCCGCCGGAGGAGATCGTGCGTGCCGGTAAGTACCTCACCGCGACCGGCGAACGCGGACGGTGGCTCGCCAGGCAGCACCCGGACTGGTCCGTACTGTCCTCCGACTACGACCACGCCGCCGCCTGGC
>JBGTHX010000388.1:0-6532 GCA_041746055.1 Lewinella sp.
CGGGCGAGCGGCTGCGGGTGCGGTGCGGCAGGATGGCGGGGCCGCGGGGGCCGGGGCGGGAGTAGGTAGCCGGACGTGCGAATGCTATCTCCGTAGGGTCTTATCTTCCCGGCGCAGCCAAAAACTACCCGATACCTTGAAGCTTTACTACCCCCTGACCTTGCTCCTGGTCACCCTCCTCGGCACCCGCGTCCCCGCCCAGGAATACAACACCCCCGGCGATCCCGACCGCCCCACCGCCAACAGCATGGCCGACCGGCCGCTCACCTATTACCTGCCCGACCTGGCGTACGATCCCGCGATCCCCACCCCCGAGGAATTCCTGGGCTGGCAGATCGGCGACTGGCACATCAGCCACGACCTGCAGCAGGCCTATATGCGCGTCCTGGCCGCGAGCAGCGACCGCATCGTGGTGGAGGAGATCGGACGGACCTACGAGGACCGGCCCCTGCTGAACCTCATCATCACCAGCCCCGAAAATCACGCCCGGCTGGAGGAACTGCGGCAGCGGCACGTGAACTGGAGCCGGGCCGACGGCGGTCTGACTAACGCCGACCGGTCTACCGTACCCGCCGTGCTCTACCAGGGCTACAGCATCCACGGCAACGAACCCAGCGGGGGCAATGCCGCGCCGCTGACGGCCTACTACCTGGCCGCCGCCCCCCTAAGCGAGGTGGGGGAACTACTAAATAACAACATCGTGATCTTCGACCCGGCCTACAATCCGGACGGTTTCAACCGCTTCGCCAGCTGGGCCAACAGCCACAAGAACAAGAACATGACGCCCGACGGGCAGGACCGCGAGTACAACGAGGCCTACCCACGCGGCCGAAGCAACCACTACTGGTTCGACCTGAACCGCGACTGGCTGCCTACGGTGCACCCCGAAAGCCGGGCGCGCATCGAGCAATTCCACCGCTGGAAGCCGAACGTGCTCACCGACCACCACGAGATGGGCACCGACGCCACCTTCTTCTTCATGCCCGGGGAGCCGACGCGGGTACACCCCTCCACCTCGCCCGTCAACCAGGAACTTACCGCCCAAATCGGGACCTACCACGCCGCGGCCCTGGACGAAATCGGCTCGCTCTACTACAGTGGGGAGGGCTACGACGACTTCTACTACGGCAAGGGATCCACCTACCCGGACATCTTCGGGACCGTAGGTATCCTCTTCGAGCAGGCCAGCTCGCGGGGCCACCTGCAGGAGAGCGAGAACGGCCTGCTGACCTTCCCCTTCACGATCCGCAATCAGGTGACGACCGCCCTGAGCACCTATCAGGCCGTGGCTGGACTGCGCGACGAACTGCTGAGCTACCAGCGCGACTTTAACCTGGAGGGCGTGGGAAGCGACGGCTACGTCATCGACGGCGACGGCGATCCGGGCCGGGCGCGTGAGCTCGCCAACATCCTGCTGCGGCACGACCTGCCCGTGCAGCACGGCACCGACCAGCAGGGGGGTGAGGCCTACTACATCCCCAAGACGCCCTTCAGCGAGGCGGCCTTCGAGCCGATCCTGGAGTTTGCCGACAGCCTGTTTTACGACGTGTCGACTTTCTCGCTGCCCATGGCCTTCAACCTGCCGTACCGGCAGGTGAGCGGCGGAGCGCCGGGCGGTATGGAGTGGGAGGCCTACGAAGCGGGCGGTACGGCGGCGGACATGGACCGCAGCACGGCGGACTACGCCTACTTCATCCCCGCGAACGATTACTACTCGCCGCGGGCCATCTACTACCTGCAGGACCACGGCGTGCGGGTGAAGGTGAGCGACAAATCCTTCACCAACGGCGGGGGCGCGGACCGCTTCGGCCGGGGTACGGCGATGGTGCCGGTGATCGGTCAGGACATGAGCGCGGAAGAACTGCACCAGCTGATCACCGAGGCCGAAGATGCCACTGGTGTCGACATCATGACCACCAACAGCGGGGTGGTGGATCCGGGCGGACTGAACCTCGGCTCCCGCTCCGCCTACCAGACCCTGCGCAAGCCGGAGATCGCCCTGCTCATCGAGGGCGGCACCAGTAGTCTGGACGCCGGGGAAACCTGGCACCTGCTCGACCAGCGCTTCGGGATTCCCATCACGAAACTGCCGGTCGACGAGCTGGGGCGCAGCGACCTGAGCCGCTACAACACCATCATCATGCCCGACGGCTACTACAACGGCCTCGATGAATCGGCGGCTACCGCCCTGAAGGAGTGGATGGGCCGCGACAAGGTTTTCATCACCTTCGAGCGGGCCGGCAGCTGGGCCGCCAAGAACGGCCTGGCCAACATCAAAATGCGCACCCCCGAGAATCCCGATAGCAGCATCACCCAGCGCCCCTACGCCCAGGCCGAGCGCGACGGCGGCGGCCGGGTGCTCGGCGGCTCGATCTACGGCACCGTGGCCGACCTGACCCACCCCCTGCTCTTCGGCGTGAACCGCGAGGAGATCCCGGTCTTCCGCAGCGGTACCCTGCTGTTCGAGCCGGCCAAGAACGTCTACGCCACCCCCCTCCGCTACGCGGAGGAGCCTTTGATCAGCGGCTACAGTCCGCGCGGCTTCGCCGGATCGGCCGCCAACTCCGCCGCCATCATCGTGAGCGGCGTACGGGGCGGCCGCACGATCTCCTTCGCCAGTAATCCCAACTTCCGGGGTTTCTGGTACGGGACCAACCGGCTGTTCATGAACGCCGTAATGTTTGGCAGTACGATTGACGGGGCTACGGTGGAATAGTACGGTAGTCGGGTGGTCCGTCCCCCATCCCTGAATCCCCCATCCTTTACTCCTCTACCCCTTACCCCCCTTACCCCTTCACCCCCTTACCCCCTTACCCCCCCTTTACCCCCTTACCCCCTCACCCATGCAACCCTACCCAGCCCACCTCCACGCCATTGCCGAGGCCCTGCAGCATATCTTCGGGGAGGGGGCCTATGCCGACCGGGAGATCGCGCGGATCCTGAAGGCTGACAAGCGGCGGGGCAGCCGCGACCGGGCCTTCATCGCGGAGCATACCTACGGCATCGTGCGCTATTACCGCCTGTACGCCCACCTCGCGGGCGGGGAGCCGGAGAAGAAGCAGGATTGGCTGCGCCTCATCGGGATTCACCTGCTGCTGGACGGGTTCGAATTGCCGGAGTGGCGCGAATTCGAGGGCCTGGATGGCGGGAGGCTCCGGGACGCGCGGGAAGAGGCGCGGGGGCAGCGGGCACTGCGGGAGAGTATTCCCGACTGGCTGGACACGGTTGGGGAGCAGCAGCTCGGGGCGGAGTGGCCGGCCACCCTGACGGCCCTGAACGAGCAGGCACCGGTGGTGCTGCGGATCAACCGGCTCAAGGGTGACGGGGCCGCAGTAACGGAGAGTCTGGCTCAGGAAGGGATTATAGTGGAACCGATCGAGGCGGACGCCCTGCTGGTGACCGAGCGTAAGAACCTCTTCCGGACCAAAGCCTTCCGGTCCGGGCTCTTCGAGGTGCAGGACTTTAGCAGCCAGCAGGCCGCCCCCGCGCTGGAGGTGGAGCCGGGGCAGCTGGTGATCGATGCCTGCGCCGGCGCAGGCGGTAAAAGTCTGCACCTGGCCGCCCTGATGGAGAATAAGGGCCGGCTGCTGAGCCTCGACATTCACGGCTGGAAACTCGAGGAACTGAAACGGCGCGCCCGCCGCAATGGGGTGGCCAACCTGGAAACCAGGGCCATCACCTCCACCAAGATCATCAAGCGGCTGACGGGTAAGGCGGACCGGGTACTGCTCGATGTCCCCTGTTCGGGCCTTGGCGTGCTGCGCCGCAACCCGGATGCGAAGTGGAAATTATCCCCCGAGACGATCGACCGCGTCGTAGAGGAGCAGCAGCAGATTCTGACCGACTACAGCCGCATGGTAGCCCCGGGCGGGAAGCTGGTCTACGCCACCTGCAGCGTGCTGCCCCGCGAGAACGGGGCCCAGGTGGCCGCCTTTCTGGCCTCTGCCGCCGGGGCGGACTGGGAGCTGGAGCTGGAGCGGAGCCTGCTGCCGCAGCGGGACGGCTACGACGGCTTCTTCATCAGCCGACTGTCGCGGACGCGGTAGCGCAATAGCGTACCCATATTCTTGGCATCGAAGGTTCCGATCTCCTCACAGTTGAATTGGGGGCTCAGCAGGTCACAGGTGGCCTGACTCACCGTTACTTCGCCCGCCGTGCCGGCGGCCTCGAGGCGGGCGGCCTGGTTGACGGTGTCGCCCCAGATGTCAAAGGCGAATTTCTTGCGACCGACCACGCCGGCCACCACGGGGCCGCTGTGGATGCCGATACGCGCCGTAAATTCCCCCGATTGGGCCAGGTACTCCTGGATCTCCAGGGCGGCCCGTACCGTGTGCTCGGCGTGGTCGGGGTCCTCTTCCGGCACGCCGCCCACGCACATGTAGGCGTCGCCGATCGTCTTGATCTTTTCCAGTCCGTGACGTTCGGTGATGTCGTCAAAGGCCCGGAAGGTGAGGTCGAGCATACGCACCAGTTCTTCGGGATCGTGGGCGTGCGCGATCCGGCTGAACCCGACGAAATCGGTGAACAGCACCGAGGCCGACTCGTAGCGGCGGGCGGTGGCGCGGCCGGTATCCTGCAGTTCCAGCGCCACTTTTTTGGGCAGAATATTGAGCAGGAGCTCGTCGGTCCGCTCCTGCGCCTCGCGGATCTCGGTCTGAAAGCGCTGGGCGGACCGGTAGCGGTAGTACAGCAGCCCCAGGGCCACCAGTACCCCGAGCGCGAGCAGGATGAAGAAATTCCGGCGTTGCCGCTCCTCGGTGGTGAGCGACCGCTGCTCCTCCAGCAGCATCTCCTGCCGCATCAGTTGGAGGCTGTCGGTCAGGGCGTGAAATTGGAAGGAATCGATCGCCAGATCCTGCTGCTGGATCCGGAGCAACTGCCGCAACTGACTGTCGGTGAGGGCTTCGATCTCCTGGTTTTGCAGGGCCACGATGGCGTTGAGGGCGGTTTCATCGAGGTCCTCCTCGCTGATCGGAACCCTGGCCGGGGCTGCGCCGCGGAGTGTATTGACGTTCGGAAGAGGGTCGACCGTAGTGGGTTCTGCCCCGGCGATGGCGCGCATCCTTTCCACGATCGAATCGACGGTGGCGGTGAGGCCCGTATCCGTAAAGCCATCCGAGGCGGCCCGGAGCTCCCGGATTCCTTCGATGCGGTCGGCCCGCTGTAGCCCGGGCGCCTCCAGCAGCGTGCGTCCGTACAGGTAATGTCCGTAGGCTTCTACGTCGGGGAGTTGTTGGTCACGGCCCGCCTCGATCAGGGCGGTACTCTGGAGGCGGGCGAGGCGCCATTGCCCCTTCTGGATCATTTCCTCGATGACGTCCACCTGGGCGCGGTAGGCGGACTGTGCCAGGAGGGGTGACGCAACCGGTGCCGCGGCCAACCACAACAGCAGCAACAGCATCCGCAACGGGTGAGCCAAAATTTGCCGCGCGCCAGGGAGGGCCTGGTAAAATTCGGCCATGCCGGGTGTTTTTTGATCAAAGCCCTCCGGTCCTGAATTGGTTCGGAAAGCATCCAGTGAGCGGTGGCGGGTGGGTGCCCGGCGTCTAGTGGTCGTCGAGCGGGGTTTCGCTGGCTGCCTCCAGGCGGTCGGCCAGGGCCTCCTTGTCGCCGCGGCGGACGGCCTCGACCTCCTCGGAGATCTCGCGTTCCAGGAAATAGTTAAGTACGGTTCGGATGGTGGCGATGGCTCCGAGCTTTCCGATCTGGTCCCAGTCCGGCGCGATGGCGGTGCTGATGATGTCGGCCGCCAGCTGAAATTCCAGCGCTACGATGAGGTAGCGGGCCAGGACCAGCCGGAGGGCGGCAAAGTCCTGTTCCCGCCGGGTAAAGATCCGGCTGGCGTACAGCCACAGGGACATCAGCACGCCCCAGGCGATGACCAGCACACCGCAGCACTCCACGCCGAGCTTCACCCACTCGGCAAAGTGATAGATAAAGCCCTCGGAAACTTCGTACCAGCTGGTGTCTTCCATGGCCTAGTGCAGGTAGCTGGCGCCGTTCAGGTCCAGGACGCTGCCGGTGGTAAATACGGCCTCCGGACTCGCCAGGTAGAGGACCGCCCGCGCTACCTCCTCCACGGTGGCTACGCGATTGAGGGGGCTCTGGGCCTTGACCGCCGCGCCGGCCTCACCCTGGAGGTGGGGACGGGCCATGGCCGTTTCGATGAAGCCCGGAGCTACGGCGTGGACGGTAATATTGTCGCCGCCGACCTCCCGCGCCAGACTCTGGCTCAGGCTGTGGAGTCCGGCCTTGGCGGCGCCGTAGCCTACCTGTCCGGCCTCGCCCCGGTAGGCACCGCGGCTGCCGATGTTGATGATGGTACCGCCGCCCCGCCCGCGCATGTGCTGAATGGCCTGGAAGGCCGTGGCGGCCGGACCGACCAGATTAGTGTCCAGCGTGCGCCGGAAGGTCGTGAGCCACTCCTCGAAGCCCAGGCTGCCGTCGACGGGGTGGGGGGTGAAGATGCCCGCGTTGTTCACCAGGATATCCAGGTGACCGAGTTTGAGCACGGCGCTGTCGATGAGGCGGC
>JBGTHX010000389.1:0-22035 GCA_041746055.1 Lewinella sp.
CAGCCGCTGCACCGTATCCCATACCGCACCCGCGCGCCGCCGACGCTCCTCCTCCCCGCCGTCCTTGAGGTGGCCGTCGTAGACGTGGAAACCGCGCAGGGTCACGCCGGGCAGCTCCGACAGCAGGGTCAGCAGCGAGGGGACCTCCTCCGGACGGATGCCGGTGCGGTCCATGCCTACGTTGAGGTCGATATACACCGGCAGCGGGTGGCCGGCGAAGACCTCCGAAGCGATCCGGGCGCTGCCGGCATTGTCGATCAGGCTGGCGAATTCCGTAGCGGGAAACAGTTGCCGCAGCTCCCGCCAGCGCCTGGCCTTCACGGCCGACAACTGGTAGCTGAGCAGCACCCGTTCTGCACCGGCGCGACCGAGCAACTCTCCCTCACTCACCGTGCTGCACTTGAAGCGGGTAATGCCCCGGCCGATGGCCATGCGGGCTACTTCGAGGCACTTGACGGTCTTGATGTGGGGCTGCAGGCAGTGGCCGGCGGGGGTACGCGTGAGCTCCAGGGCGCGGTCGATATTCGACGCGATCACCTCCGGGAAGACCAGGAGGGCCGGGGAATCGACCGCTTCCAGCCTGTCCACGCGGTAGCGCCCGTCGGGTTGCCAGTTCATAGCTAGCGGAGTTTGGCGATCACGTCGATCTCGATCTTGATGCCGTGCTGGAGTCCGGACTGAACCGTGGTACGGGCCGGGCGGACGCCGGTGAAGAAGGTGGCGTACTCGGCGTTGAAGCGCTGGAAGTCACTGCTGTCGGCGAGGTGGACCGTCACCTTGACCACGTTGTCCAGGGAGGCACCGCCCCGCTCCAGGATAGCTTTGATGTTATTGAGGGTGCGGCGGGTCTCCTCCTCGATGGTGCCGAGCACGACTTTTGAGCTGGCGAAGTCGGTGGGCGTCTGTCCGCTCACGAACATGAGATCGCCGGCGATTACGCCGTCGGAGTAGGCGCCGGTCACGAAGTCTTCCTTGCGGTCGGGGTGAGTAATTCGTTGCTTTTCCATGGGCTTAGGAGGCTTTGAAGGTGATGACGCGTTGTTTGCTGCTGCCGAGGCCATCGACGCCGAGTTCAACGACGTCACCGGCCTTCAGGTAGCGATTGGGTTTCATGCCAAGCCCGACGCCACTGGGGGTGCCGGTGCTGATGACGTCTCCGGGCAGCAGGGTCATGAAGCGGCTGATGTAGCTGATACACTCCTGCACATTGAAGATGAAGTCGGTGGTGTTGCTGTCCTGCACCCGTTCGCCGTTGAGGTCGAGCCAGAGGTGCAGCGTATTGGGGTCGGCGATCTCGTCGGCGGTGGTGATCCAGGGCCCAAGGGGGGCGAAGGTATCTGCACTCTTTCCCTTGACCCACTGTCCGCCGCGCTCCATCTGGAAGGCGCGCTCGCTGACGTCGTTGTGCAGTACGTAGCCGGCGACGTGGTCGAGGGCGGCGGCTTCGGTGACGTGGCTGGCGCGCTTACCGATGACGACGGCGAGTTCGACTTCCCAGTCGGTCTTGTCGCCGTCCTTGGGCAGCATAATGTCGTCAAAGGGCCCGGTAATGGCCGAGGTGGCCTTGAAGAAAATGACGGGTTCCTTAGGGGGCTCGCCGCCGGTCTCGCGGGCGTGGGCTTCGTAGTTCATGCCTACACAGACGATCTTGGAGGGGCGGGCGCAGGGCGGGGCCAGGCGGGCGCCGGCGGGCACTTCCGGGCAATCGGCTTCGTGCGCTTTCAGCCATTCGGCGAGGCGGCGGGGCCCGTCGGTACCGAAAAATTCTTCGTTGTAGTCCCCACCGAAGGCACTTACGTCAAGGCGGCGGTCATCGGGCGTGTGCAGGCCGATCCGGACTTTTCCGGCAGGGTCAATAAATCGTATCAATCTCATGGCGGAAATATACAGGCTGCCCGGTAGATGGTTCGCCGCAATGCACATAGGATGTGCCCCACATCCTATGTGCATAGACAAATCTTCTCTGTGGAGCGCTCTGCTACGGAACATTAGTGCCCCTGGGGCGGTAGGCGGTTTATCCGGCCACAATAATCCGCCGCCCTTCATCATGATTGAATCCCTGATCGAATCCACCCTCGACGCCCTGCTCGAACCCGCCAACCGCAAGAACGGCATCCGGCAGTCCATCCTCGACTTCATGAAGCCCGCCTTCGAAGACAAATCGGACTACAAAACCGTCCTGGCCGATCCCTCCTCCGAAGACAGCGAGGAACTCATCTACGACAACCTCGAAACCTACCTCACCGGCGAACCCGACCGCATCGAAGCCCTGCAGGACATCCTGGACCGGCAGGACGGCTGGGAAGAGGAGTAGTAGTCGGGTAGTACATCCTATGTGGCGTACATCCTATGTGAAAGAAGGGAACAAAACGTACATGGTGGCGGTACCGCAGGTGCAACAGTTTGCACAAAACAGCAACGTACCATGGTAGAAGCCCTGATCCACTCCACCCTCGACGCCCTCGCCCAGCCCGCCAACAAAAAGAACGGCATCCGGCAGGCCGTGCTGGATTTCCTGAAGCCCGCCTTCGACGACGAAGAGGAATTTCAGCAGGTCTCCGATGACCCCACCGACGAGGAATCCACCGACCTGGTCCACGAACGCCTCGACGATTACCTCACCGGCCACCCGGAGCGGATCCAGAAACTGGAAACTCTCCTGGACCGGCAGGGGGGGTTGGGGGTGGGGCGGTAGTTTTCTAGGCGGGTAACGATAGTTGATTGGCGTGGGGGTAAGTTAGCGTGTAGCATGTAGCGTGTAGGGTCGTAACCCGCGACACGACACCCGACACCCGACTAAACTGTGGATAACTTTTTGTTTGAAAAAGCAGTTTTCTGGCTACCTTACCGAGGCTGAAACCACCCCGCCCTATGCCAGAATTCTGCCACCTGCACTGCCACACCCAGTACTCATTACTCGACGGGGCCTCCGAGATCGGGACGATGATGGACAAGGCGGTGGCCGACGGACAAAAAGGGGTGGCGCTGACCGACCATGGCAATATGTTCGGGGCCTTTAAATTCGTGGCGGAGGCAGATAAACGCGGCCTGAAGCCGATGGTCGGCTGTGAATTTTACGTAGTGGAGGACCGCCACGTCAAGGCCTTCAGCCGCGCCCGCGGGGAAAAGGACAACCGCTACCACCAGCTCATGCTGGCCAAGAACAAGACGGGTTACCAGAACCTCGCGAAGCTTTGCAGCCTCGGCTATATCGAGGGACTGTACGGCAAGTATCCCCGCATCGACAAGACCCTCATCGCCCAGTACAGCGAGGGGGTGATCGCCAGCAGCTGCTGCATCGGTGCGGAAATCCCCCAACTGCTGATGCAGGGCAAGGATGAGGAAGCGGAAACCGCCCTGAAGTGGTGGCTCGACATTTTCGGCGAGGACTACTACATCGAGCTGCAGCGCCACCGCGGACTCGAGAATATCGACAACCTCGGGGTCAGCCAGGAAGATATCAACCAGAAGCTCCTCCGCCTCGCCCGCAAGCACGACGTGAAGGTGATCTGCACCAACGACAGCCACTACGTCGAAGAAGAAGACTACCTCCCCCATGACATCCTGCTCTGCGTGAATACGGGCAGCCTCATGGAAGACATGAGCCGCTTCAAATTCCCGAGCTCCGACTTCTACTTCAAGTCGCAGCAGGAGATGGCCCGCCTTTTCGGCGACGTGCCCGAGAGCGTGGCCAATACCATGGAGATCCACGACAAGATCGACCACCTGAAGCTGACCAGCGACGTACTGCTGCCCAACTTCCCCATGCCGGCCGGCTTCCGCAGCCAGGACGAATACCTGCGTCACCTCACTTACGAGGGGGCCCGGCGGCGCTACGGCGAACTGAACGCGGTAGTGACCGAGCGACTGGACTTCGAACTGGACGTCATCAAGGCCTCCGGCTACCCCGGTTACTTTCTCATCGTGCAGGACTTTACCGCCGCCGCCCGCAAAATGGGCGTGAGCGTCGGGCCCGGCCGGGGATCGGCCGCGGGATCGGCCGTAGCGTACTGCACCGGGATCACCAACATCGATCCCATTAAGTACGACCTCCTGTTCGAGAGATTTCTGAACCCGGAGCGGGTATCAATGCCCGATATCGATATCGATTTCGACGACGTGGGTCGGCAGAAGGTGATCGACTACGTGATCGACAAGTACGGGCAGCAACAGGTGGCCCAGATCATTACCTACGGCACGATGGCGGCCCGTTCCTCCCTGCGGGACGTGGGCCGGGTCATGGACGTGCCCCTGAGTGAAGTCGACAAGGTGGCCAAGTCCTTCCCCGCCCAGCTCGGGGCCACGCTGCGCGATGTGCTCGCGCCAAAGGACATCCACCCCAAACTCAAAAGCAAGCTCAACGGCGACGACACGGAGAAAGCCTATCGCTTCCGGGAGATGGCCGACCAGCAGGACGAGATCGGGGAGATGATCCGCACCGCCAGCAAACTGGAGGGCAGCATCCGCAATACCGGGGTGCACGCCTGTGGCGTCGTGATCACCCCTACCCCGGTGACCGACCACGTGCCCGTGACGGCCGATAAGGACACCGGTATGTACATCAGCCAGTTCGACAACTCGGTCGCCGAGATCGCCGGACTGCTGAAGATGGACTTTCTGGGCCTCAAGACTCTGAGCATCATCAAGGATGCCCTCACCATGGTGCGCGAAAACCATGGCAAGGACATCGACATCGACGAGGTGCCCCTCGACGACCTCAAGACCTACGAGCTCTTCCAGCGGGGTGAAACCAACGGCATCTTCCAGTACGAGTCGGGGGGGATGCAGAAGCACATGAAGAACCTCAAGCCGACGACCTTCGACGACTTGATCGCCATGAACGCGCTCTACCGCCCCGGCCCCCTCGAATACATCCCCGAGTTCATCGACCGGAAGCATGGCCGCAAGCCGATCGTATACACCCTCGACGGCGAGGAGAAATACCTGAAGGAGACCTTCGGCATCTACGTCTATCAGGAGCAGATCATGCTCCTCAGCCAGTCGATCGCGGGCTTCTCCAAGGGACAGGCCGACGTACTGCGCAAGGCGATGGGTAAGAAGCAGAAGGCGGTACTCGATAAAATGTACCCCACCTTCATTGACGGCGGAAAGGCTAACGGCCACCCCGAGGACAAGCTGGGCAAGATCTGGAAAGACTGGGAAGCCTTTGCCTCCTACGCCTTCAACAAGTCGCATTCCACCTGCTACGCCTTCGTTGCCTACCAGACGGCCTACCTCAAGGCCCACTTCCCAGGAGAGTACATGGCTTCGGTGCTCACCCACAACCGCACCGACCAGACCAAGCTCACCTTCTTCCTCAAGGAGTGCAAGCGCATGAACGTGGCCGTACTGGGGCCCGACATCAATGAGAGCCAGGCCGACTTCTCCGTCAACAAGAAGGGAGCCATCCGCATCGGCATGACCGCCCTCAAGGGCGTGGGAGAAGGTCCCGTAGAGGCCATCCTCACCGCCCGGAAGGAGGGGGGGCCGTTCGAGTCGGTCTTCCACCTGATGCAGCGCGTGGAACCGGGTGCCGTGAACAAGCGGGTCCTGGAAGCCCTAGTGGACGCCGGAGCCTTCGACTGCTTCGACAGCATGCACCGGGCACAGTACTTCGCCCCCAGCGACAAGTACGACAGCTACCTGGAGCACGTCACCAAGTACGCCAACGCCTACCAGAGCCAGCTCGCTTCGGCAGCCTCCTCGCTGTTCGGCGCAATGCAGGATGAGGTGCTCCCCGACGAGCCCGGACCGCCGCAGGCCAACGAGTGGACGCTGCCCGAAAAACTCAGCCGCGAGAAGGAGGTCACCGGCATCTACGTCAGCGGACACCCCCTCGACGGCTATAAATTGGAGATCGACAACTTCGTCACCTGCTCCCTCAGCGAATTGGACCCCGTCAAGTACGGCCGTACCAACCTGCGCCTGGCCGGCATGATCAGCAGCTCCCGCCACATGGTGAGCAAGAACGGCAACGGCTGGGGCATCTTCGAGCTGAGCGACTTCGAGGAGACCATAGAATTCAAGCTATTCGGCGAAGACTACGAGAAGTTCAAGCACGTGCTCAACCAGGGCAAGGCCATCTTCATCAAGGCCAACTATCGCCCCAAGTGGAACAGCGAAGAGGTAGAGATCACCGTCAGTGAAGTGAAGCTCCTTGAAGGCCTCGGCCGGGAAATGACGGAGGCCATCATCCTGAAGCTGCCGCTCGAAAACCTCACCCGGCAGCTGGTCGTATCGCTCGATCAACTCTGTATGCGTTTCGCCGGCAAGCAAAAGCTGCGCATGGTCTTCTACGACCGCGACGAGAACCTCAAGCTGAAGATGTACAGTCGCGACCGCCTTGTGGACGCCGATACGGAATTCATCAATGAGATCGAAAAACTGGGCATCACCTACCGGGTGGCCTAAAAAACCGCCCGCTAGAGTACGCGGTAGGAGGCCAGCAAGCTGATGCCGCGCAGGTAGGTGGAGTAATAGATATAGTCCTGGAGGACATCCTGATCGTGGTGGAACTGCGCCTCCACTTTGAGGCGGTCGTTGAATTGAAGTCCGGCCGCGGCCTGCACCCCAAAATTCCAGCTGGCGTTGAAGCTCCTGGCACCGGAGCCGTTGTAGCTCGTGATAAAGGACCGTGTCGGGAATTGCAGCATCCCGCCCGCGGATACAAAGATTGCCTTGCCGCCTCCCAGGTGCAGGTATCGCCTTACACCGACCGGGAAATTGACCGACCGGAGGTGGATCGCCACTTTTTCTCGGCTTTCCATACTGCTGTTGGTGGTGAGTCGGCGGTAATACATTTCCCCGATGACGGCCCAGCGGTTATTTAGAAATGGCAGCATCATTTCCACTTCCAGGCCCAGCCGGGGAGCGGGAGTGTACTCGATAGTTTTAGTGACGTGGCCTCCAATACCATTGGAAAGCAGCATTCTGCCCCCCGAGTAGCTGCCGCCCGCACGCAGGTTCACGCTGACCCGCCGGCCCTCCGGCTGACGCGAGGCGACGACGAAGTCCACCCCCCGGCAAGCATTGTATCCGCGGAAATAGGCCGTCAGGTTTTTTCGGCTATACGCCAGTACCCGCAGTTCCCGGTCATTGATATCGCAGTTGACCTCGCTCCGCAGTTGCCCCCGGTAGGTGGTCTGCTCGAAGATCAGCTGCCCCTGCCGGTAGCGCCGGCTGATCAGGGGTTGTATGGGTTCCGGACCGACGCGGAAGAAGAAGCGCCTCAGATCGTCGTCCTGCCAGTACAGCAGGTCGGCCTCTCCGTCTACGAGCCATTCCAGGAAGACGGTCTGCTCGCGGTATTCCGGGGTCTCTGAGGTGCTGAGCTCCCAGTCTTGGTCCTCCGACTGGTCGATCGGCACGGTAGCCCGCAGGTAGCGGAATCTTCCGTCGTCGAGGCCGAATTCCCGGACCTCGCCGATCTCCGCCCGGAAGACGGAATCGGCGGAGGTCCGGTAGCGAAAGCTGGTCGGGTTGTCGGACCAGTCGTAATTGTAGATCTCCACGGCTTTCCGCTCCCCCTCCGAAGTGACCAGGTAGCCGGGCTCAAATTCCGACTGGGCCCGGACGAGTGTGGTGAAGAGCAGAAAGGCAAGGAGTAGGGTCAGGCGCATATTCTGGAGGGCTTCCGTAAAGAAACGGATAGCCGGCTAGAAATCGTCTCCGCCGCCTTCGCGATCCCCGCCGCCTTGCTCGCGGCGCGGACGGTCCTTCCGGGGCCGAAGGCTGTACTGGAAGCCTACGTACACGATCCGGCTTTCCCGCTGGAACTGGCTGCTCGTGTATAGCCCGCTGACCTCGGTGACGTAGGAAAATTTCCGCTGATTGAAGAGGTCGGTCACCCGTAGGGTTACGGCGCCCAGGTCTTTCAGGATCGGTTTGCGGAAGCCCAGGTCAAAGGAGGTCATGGTGCCCATCCTGCCCTGCGGGGTCACGCCCGGGCTGCGGTAGAACCAGGTGAACTGGCTGGCTACGGACCACGGAAGCTCGTAGCTGCCCTGGAGGCGGCCGGCGAATAGGTAGCCGTTGGCGGCCACCGCCCCCTCGGCCAGGGTGCCGTCGACCACCGTGCGGTAGGCGTTCGCGGAGGCCGTCAGGTCCAGCTTTTCGGTGGGGCGGTAGGTAGTGATGATCTCGACACCGAGGTCCCGGCCGCTATCCAGGTTGGCCTGAGTGGCCAGGCTTACGCCGCCGGACAGCGTCTCGGTCACGCGGGTAATGAGGTCCGACAGCTGCCGGTAGTAGAAGCCCCCCGTGAACGTGCCCTTGTCAAAGCGCTGTTGCAGGTTCAGTTCGAAGCTGTTGATGAGTTCCGGGAGCAGGAAGGGGTTACCGGTGCGCAGGTTCAGTGGGTCGCCGCGGTCCACGAACGGGTTCAGGTCTCGGCTCGAGGGCCGGTTCACCCGCCGGCTGTAGCTGGCCTGAATGGTGCCGTTCTCGCTCACTTCGTAGCCGAGGAATACGCTGGGATAAACCTTGAAGTAATCGTTGGTAAAGTTCTCCTCCGTAGGCGCGGTCAACTCACTGGTCGTGTAGGCCTGCTCCGCCCGCAGACCGGCGCTGAAAACGAACTTGTTGACCTTTCCGCCCAGGGTGGCGTAGACCGCGTGGACGTCTTCCTGATAGAGAAAACGGTTGCTGTTGCTGTCTACCCGTGAGTAGTTTTCAGAGGCGTTGTCGAATACATTGAAGACGCTCTCATTGTCTAGTTGCTGCAGCGTCGAACGCCAGCCGGTGGTGAACTTGAATTCCCCCATCTGCTGCTCGTAATCGAGTTGTCCGAGGTACTGCCGCCGGCCGCTGTTGGAGGGGTTGGTCTGACGTGCCGTGCTGAAGGGCGTCTCGTTGACGAACACCTGCTCGTACAGCAGATGATCCTCGGTCTCCTGGCTGTTGCTCATCTGCAGGGCGGCGGAGAGCTGACGACCTTCCTTGGCGAAGGTGGTCCGGTAGTCGGCCCTTACCTCATAGTCACTGCCCTCCTCGGGCTCATCCTCGTTGCGGTAGCTGGTGCGGGCGAGCTCATCGGCGGAATTGTAGAACTCGGTCGTTCGCAGGTTGTAGCTGTTGCCCTGGTCCCACTGGTAGTTGCCACTGAGTGACACGCTGCCCCGCTGGCTCAGAAAGTATTCGGTTCCGAGTTTGAGGGCCTGAGACTGACGCTGCCGGGTGCCGTCAAAGGTGAAGTAGCGGCTGAAGCTGGTATCCGCCAGGGTGGCGGTCTGGTCGCGGTAGCCGCGGAAGAAGCGCTCGTCGTAGCGACCGCTCACGCCCGCCGTCGTGTTGAATTTTCCCTGCCGCCAGTTGAGGTCCACGTTGCCGTCGAATTTGTTGCCGGAGCCGGCGTTCAGCGTCACGCCGGCGTTGAAGCCGTCCTCCCGCTTGTTCTTGAGTACGATATTGATGAGGCCACCCGTACCGTCGGGGTCGTAGGCGGCACCGGGGTTGGTGATCACTTCCACCCGCTCGATGTTGGACGCGGTGAGCGACTGCAGAAAGGTCTGGGTATTCGTGCCGGTAAGTCCGCTCGGTCGCCCGTTCACCAGGAAGCGTACGTTCCCACTGCCGCGCAGACTCACGTTGCCTTCCAGGTCCACCACGATGCTCGGGATCTGCCGCAGCAGGTCCTCGGCGGAGCCGCCGGCGGCGGCGATGCTCTTTTCAACGTTGAAGATCTTGCGGTCCAGGCCCAGCTCCATCACGGCCCGGTCGGCGGTTACGACCACTTCGTCCAGGTTCTGTCCGCCCTCCCCGAGCCGCAGCCCGGGATAACTGAGCGCGGGAGACCCGGCACTTAGCGCGATAGCCTGGTTGCTGGTCCCGTAGCCGAGGAAGCTCAGTTCCATCCGGTAGTTACCGTAGGGCAGATTCACGATCTCGTACCGCCCGTCCAGGTCAGTCGTGGCCCCCGCCACCAGGCTGTCGGCCTCATTATAGATCGCCACGTTGGCAAAGCCAAGCGGATCACCGGTGCTTTCGTCTACCAGGTCGCCGCTCACGGTACCCGTGGCATTCTGTTGTGCGCGGACGCAGGTGCAAAGGAGGGTGAGGCCAAGGGCCAGGAGGGTCGCTTTCATCGGGTAAACATCGTCTTGGTCCGCATTCCGCGTGGGGTTATTGGCACGCCGCCGTCTTCCCCTCTATCGTTTGGGCTTTATTATCGACGATCGGGGTGTCGGGTGTCGGGTTTCGGGTTAGCGGTAGACATCGGATGCGGCGAGGTACGAAGGCTCATCCAATGTCTGGAGCGGGCACCTCACTTAACCATTGGTCCAGACACAGTTCATTGAACACTCCCACCCGACTACCCGACTAAAAGACTACCCGACTACCCGACTACAAGACTACCCAACTACGAGACTACCAAACTGTCGATCAATTCACCCCAACCGTAGACCTACCCCCGCCAACCGCCCATCAAACTCGAACGCCCGTACCCCCTGCCCTACCTTAGCCCGCGAAATACCCTTAATGTCCAATTTCTTTCAGCAACATAAGAAGCTCGTGCTGCACTTCGCCTTCTGGAGTGTCTATGCTTCGCTGTTTTTCTACACCATCAGCTACGCCCGGAAGGGGGAACCCGACTGGGGACGCGTCTTCGGAGACCTTACCTTCCACATCATCGGACTGATGATCATGGGTTACCTCAACTACTTCGTGTTTCTTCCCCGGCTGCTGCGCGACCAGCGGGTATCCCGGTACCTGCTCACCTTCGTGCCGGTCTTCGTAGTACTCAGTATCCTGTTCCTGAAGGGGAAGCAGGCCGTACTCGCCTACTACCTCTACCCCGACACCTGGATGTACTCCACCCGCTTCGCGGTGAACGTCATCACCAGCGCGTTCTTCGCGGTGGTGTGCGTCGGACTGCTCCGCTTCGTGGAGGATTACTTCGAGCTGGAGGCCCGCCGTAAGGAACTCGAAAATCAGCAACTCACCTCTGAGCTGCAGTTCCTCCGCGCCCAGGTGAACCCCCACTTTCTCTTCAATACCCTCAATAACCTCTACTACCTGGCCGTCAACCAGAGTGGCCGCACCCCGGAGGTGATCGCCAAACTCTCCGGCATGATGCGCTACATGATCTACGAGAGCAATCACCCCCGCGTGCCCCTCGACAAGGAGATCGAGTACATCGAAAATTACCTCAGCCTCGAACGGCTGCGACTGGAAGACAACGTACCCATCACCTTCGAAGTGAACGGGCATACCGCCGGGGTCCGCATCGCGCCGCTGATCCTGATCACCTTCCTGGAAAACGCCTTCAAACATGGCGTCAGCAGTTCCGCGGAGGCGCCCTGGATCACCGTTCAGCTCGACCTGGAGCACGGAAGCTGCGTCTACCGCGTCGCCAACGGAAAGCTTAAACAAGAGAGCAAGACCCTCCACGATAAATCCGGCATCGGCCTGCAGAATGTACGCCGCCGCCTCGCCCTCACCTACCCCGACCGCCACTACCTCCGCATCACGGATACCGACGAACGCTACGAGGTAGTCCTCAAACTCGACCTCACATGACGCTCTCCTGCCTGGTAGTGGACGACGAGCCCATGGCCCGCCGCCTCCTCGAACAGTACATCGGCCGCATGCCCAACCTGGAGCTCACCGGCTCCCTCGGCAACCCCCTGCAGGCCCTCCAGCAACTCCAGGAGAACCCGCCCGATATCCTCTTTCTCGACGTGCAGATGCCCGAGCTCACCGGCACCTCCCTCCTCAAGGTGCTGCAGAAGAAACCCGTGGTCGTCCTCACCACCGCCTACTCCGAATATGCCATCGAGGGTTACGAATTGGAGGTGACCGATTACCTGCTCAAACCCATCACCTTCGAGCGCTTCGTGAAGTGCGTGGAACGGATCAGCCACCTGCGCGCCGGCGCCGAATCCACCGGCCCCGGTTCCCCGGCGCAGTCCCCGGGACCCGCGTCCCCGCCCCCCACCGAACGCTTCTTCTTCGTAAAGGACGGCACCAAGTCCGTCCGCATCAACTTTGACGAGATCACCCATATCGAAGGCCTGAAAGACTACGTCAAGATCCACACCCTCGAGAAACGCATCACTACCCTCCAGAGCCTCAAGAACCTGCTCGAAGTGCTCCCCACCGGGGAGTTCGTGCGCGTCCATCACTCCTACATCGTGGCGTTGCGCTGGATCGAGGAGGTGCACCGCGACGAGGTCCACGTTCGCGGACCGGCCATCGTGCCCGTCAGCGACACCTACCGCAAGGACTTCCGCCAGCTGATCGACGAGTGGCAGCTAAAGTAGCTCCGCTACTCGGCCGTAAGCACCACCCGCGCGTAACGCGTCAGCGAAGGCGCCCCGCCATCGGTCACCTCCGCGATGAAGTGGAGGGTTTGTCCCGGTTTGATGTCACGGGGCACGTGCACCCGCAGTTCCGGTCCGTCGAGGATGACCATGGCAGTCCCGGGATAGGTATCCACCTCCCCGTACTGCCACCAGTGGTAGAAGAGCGTATCGCCGTCGGGGTCCTCGGCATGTACCCGCAGTCGCAGCGCTTCGCCCGGTTTCACCGTGCGGGCGATATCGCCTTCCACCGTGACCGCCGGGGGGTGGTTGGCCTCGGCATAGGATTCCACGCACCAGTCGGCCCGTGCCGCGAGATCCGCCTGGACCGCCGGCAGCCAGCGGGTCTGGGCGTAAGCCGGGTCGCGTTTGCGCGTGTAGGGGTTGTAGTCGTTGGCGGCGGCAGAGCCATCTTCCCAACGTCCGCCTACGCTGTCCGACCGCACGAGCCGGCCGCCCCACCCGCCCCAGGAGGGGTGTGCCAGGTTCCGGAGGCCCACGTCAAGCAGGTGCAGGTAAGCGGGGGAATCGCCTTCTGAAATGAAATCATACTGCGTAAAGCTGCCCCACTGCGCACTGTCGAGCCGGGTAGAGTCGCCGTGCACGTGCTCCGGATCACCGGCCTGCTGCTGCCCGTCGCCGTAACTGTAATAGGCGGCCAGCAGCGGCCCGTGACCGTGCAGTACCTGCGCGCCCATGAAGCTGCCCCGCAACCAGGGGTGCATGGCGCGGGGTACCACCCGCTTCCAGTCATAGGCCAGTGCTCCGAACTGTCCGGTATTGTAGAGGACGGTGATCTCCGGCCAGGTACCGGCGATGTACTCGCGGTAGGTGGCGTCCTGGTCCATAATGGTGTAGATCACCGCCTTGTCGCTCACCTCCTTCCGGACTTCCGTCCAGGCCGGCGTGCCGGCGTAGGCGTCCTCGATGGCCTTGAGGGCCCGGGCGATGGTATTGGTGCCGCCCCAGGCCTGCAGGTAAATCTGGCTGCTGTCCCCGTCGAGCAGTAGTTGCTTGATGAGGTCGGACCCGGGGGTGTTGTGCTCCATTTCCCCTTCGAAGTCGATGTTGCCGACCCGCACCAGCGCGAGCAGGGAGTCGGGCGCGGGATAGCCCTTGGCGTGCTGGCTGAGGTTTGGGTACACCTCGCCGTACTTGCCAATGAGCTCCTGCATCCAGGTCGTACCGGGCCAGCGCAGCTCCGCGCGCTCCCCGTACATCTCGCGCGTCATCGGCATTTTGGAAACCATCGTAGTACCCCGGCCGTCGCCCTTGTAGTGCCACATGGAGCTGCTGTACACGAGCCCCTCGATCTTCATCTGGTTGGCATAGAGTAGCATACGAATAAAGGAATCTACGTCGTCGATCTCTCCGTCGGTGGTGATTACGGTACGGACTTGCGCGGACGCGGGTGCGGAGGCCAGCAACAGGAGCAGGGGAATGAGAAGGTATAATCGGGTCATAACGGGAGTGAGGCGATGAGACCGGGAATATACGTCCGGCGGCGGGCGTACCACATCCGAGTAATCAATCGGGAGGTGGGGCGGCATTCGACGTCTGCCGCCCGCGCAGGGAGTATATCGCAGCGGTCCGTAAACTTCCGAGTGTTGAGGTTTAGGGACAGCGGGTGCCGGGGCGCGGGGCGAAGGGGCCGTCAAAAGGGGGGAACTGACGCATCCGGCCATAAAAGGGAAAGCAAGATCAAGCACTTAGCTCAATCTTGCTTTCGAAGACTCACTTTGACACACACTAACGCTACTGACATCGGGCCGGGCAACGGGGTTGTACGGCGGGATGGATCAACCCAGAATTGGAGCAATGGGGCAGCGGGTGCCGGAGTTTGCTTTTGCGTACGGACGGGCCTCGTTGGCGGTTCCTCGTTGGAAGGGCCTGAGCACGTGTACTTCTGGGTTTCAAGTGATTAAAGTGTCATTGTGGTGAAGATGTTTGTTCCGACCTGTACATTTTTTTGGGCCATTCGTTAATTGTTGTAGCCGGTGTTCTGCGGGTAGCCCCCAAGGGTGCGATCGATCTGATTCTGGGGGATCGGGCGCACGATGTGGTAGTCTTGAATATTGGGCCCGGCCTCGACATTGTACTTGCGTACGCGGTCGACGAGCGTCATCGTCCGGGTAAGGTCAAACCAGCGGTGGCCCTCGCCGATCAGCTCCCGGCCCCGCTCGTCCAGCAGGAAATCGAGATTGACCTGGCTGGCATCGATCATGACGGCTTCCTCCATACCCTCCACGGCACCGCGTACGCGGATGACGTTGATGTCCTCGGCGGCACCTTCCAGGTCGTTTTGTTGCAACCGGGCCTCGGCGCGCAGCAGGTAGGCATCCCCCAGGCGCATCAGGATCATATCCCGCTGTCCCTCCTCGTGTTGGCGGTTGGGGCGGGTGGGATCGATCCACTTATTGAGGGAGGGGAATTTGCGCTCGGAGTACTCCTCGCTGGTGTAGACCAGGTAGGGGGTGGCTGCCTGCCGGTCCTGCGGCCATTCGGCCTCCAACTGCGGACCGGGGATGAACACGGCGGTGTCGCCGAGACCGAATTTGGGTTCCCCGGCCGTACCGTAGCCCTGGGCAGCTTCCTCGTCGGACCAGGTGGGAATGGTGGATTCGTTGTTGGCGTACCACACCGACTTGAACGATTTGTCATAGCGGGTGTCGACGGAACGGTCCCAGAGATTGAGGGCATAGTCCGTCGGGCGGAAACGCTTCCAGGGGCGGCCGTTCTCGATGTCGCGGGTCATGCCGGGCAGGTTATCGTATTCCATCAGGAAATAGAGGTGGCCACGGTTGCCGTTTCCATCCACTCCTTCATCGACCTGCGACTTGGAGTTCTGTACGGCGAAGACCACCTCGGCATTCTGCTCGTTCTCGATCGCCCACAGGGAGGCGAAATCATCCAGCAGTCGGAAGTCGTAGTCCTCGATCACGGTAGTAAACAGGGCCTCGGCCTGGGAGGCGTCGCCGGTTTCTCCTGAGCTCATGTAGCTGCGGCGCAACAGTACCTTGGCCAGCAGCATTTCGGCCGCGGGTTTGGTGGCCCGTCCGTAATCATCCTGGGTCACGGGCAGGTTAGCGATAGCGAACTCCAGGTCGGGGATGATGGCCTCGGTGTAGATCGTGGCCACCGGAGTGCGGTTGGCTTCTACCTCCACGCCTTCGGTCTCTTCGAGGCTCAGGTGAACGTCGCCGTAGATGCGGGTGAGGTCGAAGTAGTAAAGGGCGCGAAGGAAGCGGACCTCCGCGATGCGGGCCGTCTTTTCCTCTTCGGAGACGTCCTCCACATTTACGGAGCGGTTGATGACGGCATTAGCCTGGTTGATGCCCCGGTAGAGGTCCCGCCAGGTATCCTGAATGAAGCCGTCGGCTCCGTTCAGGCGGCCGTCGTAGGTATTGATGCCCTTAAAGCCACCGTCGGCCCCGTTGGTGTAGGTGTCGGTGCCGAAGACGGTCATGGTGAAGCCACGCTCCACGCCGTAAAAGGGCTTCATGAAGGAGTAAGTAGCCTTGACGGCGTCCTGGAAGCCGGCAGCCGTGGGGTAGTAGGTGGAGGCGGCCACGTTAGACACGAGCTCTTCCTCCAGGTAGGAGTTGCAGGCGGGCAGGGCCAGACAGGCCGAGCCGAGCAACAGGGAGTTGAATAGGGTTGAGATTTTCACTTGCGTAGGAGTTAGAAGGAGGCACGAATGCCTGCCAGGATGATCTTGGTACTCGGGATGACGTCGTTCTGCGAGGGATCCTGCAGCTCGGGATCGAAGCTCTCGTACTTGGAGGTGAACCAGAGGTTCTGTCCGGAGACGTAGACCCGCAGGCGGGACAGCCCCAGTCGGGAAATCAGATTGTCGGGCAGGTTGTAGCCCAGCTGCACGTTGCGCAGTTTCACGAAGCTGCCGTCGAAGTAGGTGAGCGTGGAGCCGTTGCGGGGGCTCTCCTGGTTCTCGTTCGGCCGGGGATTGGCGTTGGTCGGGTTATCGACGGTCCAGTAATCCACGTCCAGGTTATTGTAGCGGGCGAACAGCGAGTTGTTGCTGCCGTGGAAGCGGCTGGAGATCATCTGCCCCTGCCGGAAGAAGAGGAAGAAAGAGAACTCCAGTCCCCGGTACTCGAAGCGGTTGGTCAGGCCGCCGAAGAAGTCGGGCACGTCACTACCCAGGATGACCCGGTCGGCGGGGGTGATGACGCCGTCACCGTCCACGTCGTCCAGCCGGATCTCACCGGGGACCTTATTCTCCATGGCATCGGCGAGCTCCACTTCGTTGGCTTGCCAGATGCCGGTCTTCCGGTAGTCGTAGAACACGTTGATGGGCTGCCCGATGAACCACTGGTTGCCGATGTCGTCGGCGGGGCTGCCGTCCTCGTTGAAGAGGGCCAGCTCGGTGATCTCCTCGCGGTAGCCGGAGATGTTGAAGTCCAGGCTCCAGCTGAGTCCGGTGGGGTTATTGAGGATGCCCGCTCCGAGCACCAGTTCCGCACCCTTGGTACGGGTGGACCCCACGTTCTGCAGCACGCTGCTGTAACCCGAGGTAGGGGGCAGGTTACGGGCCAGTAGCAGGTCTTCGGTATTGGTGCGGTAGATCTCGAAGGAGGCATTGAAGCGACCGTTCAGCACGTCGATGTCGAAGCCCAGATTGAGGGTCTTGGACACCTCCCAGCCCAACTGATCGTTGGCGATGTCGTTAAGCGCAAAGCCGAAGGCGGGGCTTTCGTCCCAGGCGTAGACCGTCCGCCCCAGGGCACCCTGGGTGCTGTAGGGGTCCACGGCGGTGTTGCCTACCTCACCGTAGCTGGCGCGCAACTTAAAGTCGTTCAGCCAGCCGAGGTTTGCCATGAAGGGCTCGGCTCCCACCCGCCAGCCGACGGATACGCCGGGGAAGTACTTCCATTTATTGCCCTCCGCGAGGCGGCTGGAGCCGTCGGCACGCAGGCTGGCCTGGAAGAGGTATTTGCCCCCGAAAGAGTAGTTGGCGCGGCCCATGAAGGAGGCCAGTTGCCACCGGCTCAGGGTCGACCCAATGTTGCCCTTTACCTCGGCGGTACCGAGGTTGTAGAACAGTTGCTCCTCGTAGGGCAGGTTCAGCACGGACACGCTGCTTCGCTCGTAGCGCAGGCTCTGTATCGACTGCAGCAGGGTGAAACCGAAGTCGTGCTCGGTTCCGAAGGTCTTGTTATAGTTCAGGATGTTCTCCAGGGTGTAGCCGAAATCCTGGTCGTTCCTGACGTCCGCATCGGAGGGGCCGCCCCGGTTGTCGTTGGTCAGGCTGCCCCGAAACTGACCCTGCCGGTAGTAGCGGATGTCGGGGCCGAAGTTGGTGGTGAAGGTGAGTTCGTCGGTGATATTCGCCTTGAGATAGATCGGGGCGAAAATGCGGGTCACCCGACGGTCGTCGATGTAGGCATTGGTCACGAGCTCGGAGAGCGGATTGGTCCGGATGCCGTCGTTGGTCGGCAGGAAGCGCACCGTTCCGTCTTCGTTGTAGGGGACGCCCAGCGGGTTGTTGGCTAGGGCCTCGAAGATGGTCGCGTTCGAGCCGAAGTTCTGCAGCGAGTTGGATGCCGTAAAGGAGATACCCGCCTGGAAGATGCTACCGATCCGCTGGTCGATGTTGACGCGGGCGGTGTAGCGCTGGAAATCCATGTTCGAGATGATGCCCTGCTCGTCGAAGTAGCCCAGCGACATATTGAACTGGGTGGATTCGTTGCCGCCGCGGACGCCCAGCTGGTGGTTCGTCTGCCAGCCGTCGCCGATCACGAGATCCTGAAAATCGGTGCTGCGGCCCATGGCGATGCTTTCCACCTCGGTGGGATCCTGGAAAACTTCCTCGTCCGGGGGGATGGCCCCGTTCCAGCCGTCGCGCTGGCTCTCCCGCTTCAGATCGGCGAATTGGGCCCCGTCCATCATGTCGACGGTGTTTAGGGCACTGGTAGCGCCGTAGTAGCCGTCGTAGCTCACGATGGTCCGACCGGCGGAGCCGCGCTTGGTGGTCACGATCACGACGCCGTTGGCGCCCCGGCTGCCGTAGATGGCGGTGGCGGCGGCGTCTTTCAATACTTCCATGGACTCAATGTCCTGGGGGTTGATGTCCGCGATAGCGCTGGTACCCGAGGTCTGCGGGATTCCGTCGATCACGAAGAGCGGATCGTTGGAGGCAGACAGCGACCGGCGGCCCCGGATGCGGATGCTGGGGTTGGCGCCGGGACGCCCGCCCGGGCTCACGATGTCGACGCCGCTCACCTGTCCCTGCATGGCCACTACGCCGCTGGAGGTGGCGATCTTCTTGATCTCTTCGTCGTTCAGGCTCGAGATCGCGCCGGTCACGTCGCGCTTCTTTTGTATACCGTATCCCACCACCACGATCTCGTCGAGGGTTTCGGAGTCCTCGATCATGATGATGTTGAACTCCGTCTGGGTACCCACCTGCACGATCTGGCTTTCGTAGCCGGTATACGTGATCACGAGGTGGGGGTCCTCGGAAACCGTGTTGATGGAGAAGTTTCCATCGAGGTCGGTCACGGTACCGTTGGTGGTCCCTTCTTCCAGTACGGTAGCGCCGATCAGCGGCATCCCGCTTTCATCGGTGATGGTACCGGAGACCTCCAGCACGGAGAATGGACCGGGGGGGATGCCCGCCGCGGATACCGCCGTCAGGCCGGTCCACAGCAGGAGAAAAAACGTCAATCGCATGATCATATAATTTAGTGAGCAACACATACAGATCGTTCGGTCAGGAGAGAGATTCCAAACGATTGTCCTGAAAGGTCTCATAATACTAATACAATATGTCAAATCATCCAACTAAAACTTTCCCCTTCTGGCAATAAGGCATGAATTGCCCCCTCCTTTCACCCCCCAATTTTGCCGTTCCACCTTTCCCTCCGGCCACACTACCTTGCCGGCATGCTCGATATCATACAGGAGGGCCCGGGCTGGGTCATCGTCAACAAACCCGCCGGCATCGCCACCGAGCGCCACTTCCAGTACGATACGCTGGAGGCGCGGGCGCAGGTGCAGTGGTCCCGCCCCAATGTCAAAAAACCAGCCTTCGTCGGCATCGTACACCGCCTCGACCGCGTCACCAGCGGGGCGCTGGTGCTGGCCCGCAATAAGTCCACGCTGGTACGGCTCAACGACGCTTTCGCGAAGCGGCTGGCCACCAAGACCTACTGGGCCGTCACCGACCGCCCGCTCCCCTCCCCCGCCGGCCGGCTTGCGCACTATCTGTTCCGCGATCCCACGAACAAGCGCGCGATCGCCAGCACCCGGCCCGTACCGGGCGCACAGGAGGCCGTTCTGGATTACAAGTTATTAGGCGTCGAGGGCGATCGGTTCGTATATGAGGTCAAGCCCGTGACCGGCCGCTTCCACCAAATCAGGTGCCAGCTCGCGGCGGCGGGGGCGCCCATCGTCGGGGACCACGCCTACGGGTCCATGCGGCCGCTGGGCGAGCACTCGATCGCCCTGCACGCCCGCACCCTCTCCTTTCCCGAGGACGTTACGGCTACCGCTCCCCTACCCGACTACTGGCCCCTGAAACTAAACTTCCCCGAGCCAGCCATTGGCCAGTCGGGGAAGGGATAAAGGGAATTCGTACACTAGTGTGAATCTTACTCGGACACATAAGAACATGAGAATTGTATTCACATGTCCGGCGTATCGGAGCATATGCTTAACTGATAGGGAGCATTTAAAGTTCACCCGGTCGCTTGCGGCCGGCCGTCAGCTCGCGTCCCCAGAGGCGGATCCCGCCCCGGATCCCGGTGCGGTTATCGGATCGCTTGACGTCCGGGCCGGGGTCGAAATTCAGCAATCGCGCGTTTCCCCCGGCCACGTGCAGGGTATCGTAATGAAAAACCGTAGCGAGGATATCGATCACCTGCCGCATCCGCCGGTTCCACTCCCCCACCCCTACCCGCTGCAGCTCCTGCTCACCGATGTACTGGTCGTAATCCGTGTCCTTCAAAATCGGGTGATGGGCCAGCTCCAGGTGGGGCAGCAGGACGCCGTCCAGCAGGAAGGCCGTTCCGAATCCGGTGCCCAGGGTCACCACCAGTTCCAGGCCCCGGCCTTCGGCAATGCCTAGACCGAGCAGGTCGGCGTCGTTGACCACCCGGGCCGGTCGTTTAAAGTGGTCCGTCAGCAGCTGCTGCAGGTTCACGCCGGCCCAGTGCGGGGTGCCCAGGTTGGGAGCGGTGTGCACTACTCCGGCGCGGACGTACCCGGGAAAGCCCATGGACAAATAGTCGAAATCCCCCAGCAGGCCGACCAGCTGGTCGGCGGCGACAATGATCCGGTCCGGGGTGGCCGGATTGGGGGTGGGCAGTCGCTGGTAAGGGGCCACTTCGGTGCCGTCGGGGTGCAGCACGGTCCCCTTGAGGTGGGATCCGCCGAGGTCGAGAATCAGGATGCGGGGCGGCGGAGTGGGGGATGGAGAGGCAGGCATAACGCAATAATAGTCGTTGGGCAGGCAAACATCCGGCCCGCGGCCGTCCGCCGGCATATCATGCGCCCGGGTCAGGTCGTTTGCACCGACAGCCGGCCCCTTGTAGACCGGTTGCATCTCCTATACCTCCATGAACCGCAAAGAATTTTTAAACAGCATCGGTATCGGTGCGGCTTTTGCCCTCACCGCCACCTGCCTCGGGGCCTGCAGCAAGCAGTCGACCGACTACTCCCCGAGTTCCGAGGTCGATTTCACCCTCGATCTCACCGCCCCGGAGAACGCCGCGCTGAATTCCGAGGGTGGCTACCTGGTGCGCGATACGGTCGTAGTGGCCCGTACCTCCGGCGGTGAGCTCGTCGCCGCCACCCAGCAGTGCAGCCACGAGGGGCTCTACCGCGTGGAATTCCGCCAGGGGGAATGGTACTGCCCCGAGCACGGCGCCCGCTTCGCCCTGAACGGCGACGGACTCAACCGCGACGCCAGCCGCGGCCTGCGCATTTACGATACCGAACTCACCGGAGACATGCTCCGGGTATTCGCCTAGGCACCCGCGTCCCCGCCGGGGGAATCTGGCGCTTTTCCGGGTTTAACTGGCCCTGCCCTCCGTATCGGCCTTCGACATCGTGGCGTGGGAGAGGGTGGTGCTGCCCGCCGCCCTGTTGCTCGATTCCGACATCCGCCAGGATGCCGCGCAGGTCGGCCTCCTCTTCGCCGAAACCATGCTCTTCAACCAAGGCGTCACCGACCTGGTCAAGGCCACCGTGCTCCGGCCCCGCCCCTACCTTTACACCGACGGTCTGCCCGATAATATGCCGGTGGAGGCCTTCGACCGTACCTTGGGCCGCCCGCAACCCGTACGTGTTATGCCACCGGCCTCTTCCATTCGCCCTTCCCGGACCTTCCCCGCCACCCGGGTCATCCCCGCGTTGCTGCTGCTCTACGTGGGACTTACGCTGTACGGACTGGGCAGCTGGGGGCTCGTCGAGACCAGTGAGGCGCGCTACGCCGAGATGGGCCGGGAGATGCACCTGAGCCGCGACTTCCTCCACCCCACCATCCTGGGCGTGCGCCACTACCACAAGCCGCCCTTCACCTATGCGGCGACGGCCGTGGCCTATGACCTCTTCGGGGAATCACCGTGGTCGGCACGGATCTTTCTGCAGCTGGGCTTGTGGCTGCAGTTGTTCTTCGTGTACCGGATCGGACGCTTGCTACTACCGGACCGCCGCGCGGCGTGGTGGGCCACGGCCGTCTACGCTTCCTTCCCTATCCTGCTCATCGCCGCCC
>JBGTHX010000390.1:0-21476 GCA_041746055.1 Lewinella sp.
GGGCGGCGGGGCGCGGGTGCGGGGGCGGGGTACCGGCAGCGCGCAGGGTGACTAAGCGCAGATCACTTCCGCACCGGATCATAGGCAAGGGCAGTTCCAAAAAGCTTCGGGTAGCTGGGCCTGTGGGCCGGCTCTGGTCGCATCGCCTGACTATTCCACCGAAAGCTTCTCCCGCGCCCACTCCGGCATCTGCCCCTCCGGACAAAGGGTCAGGTGAGTAGGCCCGTCCGCCTCAGTCAGCACGATCGAGCCCGGCTCGAGCACCTCAATAGACAGTTCGGTGGTGGTGTTGGAGTCGTCGCCGGTATTCGTGCAAGATTGCGTGCCGGTATAGACTTCTCCCTCGCGGGAACTGACCTCGAAGCGGCAGCCTCGGGTAGCGGAACCTTCCAGTCCCTGCCCCGTCCAGACCCGCAGGCCGGCGTTGGCCGGATCGGCACAGTCTGATCCGTCGATCACGTAAAGACCGGGCTCGAGGGCCAGGGTATTTTCCACCGCCGGGTCATCTTCCGTGCCGTAACCGACTTCGGAGGGGTCTACGGATACGGTCTCGCCTTGCTCTTCCGGCGGCCCGCAGGCCACCAAACTTAAACTGAACGCAACGAAGAGAAATCTGGGAAAGGTGAGCATAGTGAGGAGGTAGGACGGTACTGTAAACCGATCTATTGTCAGGTAGTTTGCTGCCGCTCCGTGGTTACTTAACCGAGCGAAGCAAGTGTAGCATAGGCATCGGTCCCCACCATTTTTTAACCGCAGAGACGCGGAGGTACGCAGAGCAGAACCAAGCGTTCCCTCCGCGCAACCTCAGCGTTCTCCGTGAAGGCCACAGGCCGCTCTGTGGTTAATCGTTCGAGCGGAGCGAGCGCAACATATCGACTTTCGGAACCGGCATACCTTACGTTACCCGCTTAACCCCCGAACAAGCAACCCTCCTGATGCGCATTCAGCTTCTTATTCTGGTACTGATGGCAAGCTCATCTCCCGGTCTCCTCACTTGCTCCGGACCGGATCGGGGCGCTGACTCTTTGGAAACGGTTGCGACAAGGCAAACCGACCACCCCAAACTCCGCTTCACCACCGGCATCCGCTCCATCCTGGAGGACCGCCAGGGCAACGTGTGGTTCGGCAGCCACAACGAGGGGGCCGCCCGTTACGCCGACGGTGCCTATACCTACTACACTGTGGCGGACGGGCTGAGCGACGACCAGGTCCGCAGCATCTACGAAGACCGGGACGGTAACATTTGGTTCGAATGCGGGGAGGGCCTCAGCATTTACGACGGTCACCAGATCCATGCGGTGATCAGCCAGGATTATTCAGTTCCGGAGCGGTGGAACATCAGGAACGAATCCCTCTGGTTCAAGGGAGATCCCGCCACCGGCTACAGCGAGGCGGAAGCCCACCCCGGCGTGTACGGCTACGACGGGAAGTCGCTGCGCTACCATAAGTTCCCGATGTTCGTGGACAGCGCCGCCGGCAATCAGTATTCCGTCTCCACTCCCTTTGCAGAGGGCAAGAACGGCCGGGTGTGGTTCGGCACCTACTCGGCGGTGGTCGGGTACGACGGCAACTCCTTCACCCTGATCGATAACACCACGCTGGGACTCAGCGAAAACACCGGCTTGCTGCACGTCCGGAGTATCTACGAAGACAGCCGGGGACGGCTCTGGATCGGTAACAACGGCATCGGGGTGCTGCTCCGGGAAAATGGCCGGACCGTGAATTTCTCGCAAGAGCGGGGCCTCGTTTCTCCCCTCGGTACCCGTAGCGGTGGCTTCATCTCCTCCGCCAACACCCTCGAACACGTCTTCGCCATCGGCGAGGACGCTAACGGCGCTATCTGGTTCGGTGATCGCGATACCGGTGCCTGGCGGTACGATGGCACCTCCGTCAAAAACTACGGGACCGGGGCGGGTTTGCCCGTCCCCTTCGTGCTGCAGATTTACCAGAGTATGGAGGGTGAGCTGTGGTTCGGAATGGAGGACGGGAGCGTACAGCGGTTCGTGAACGAGCGTTTCCAGCGGCTGTTCTGATCCGGTTATTTTCCTGGCACCCGCGCTCCGCCGCAAGCGTCAGAACTCCGGCTGACCCGGTGGATACCATCTTAGGCAACAACGGACTACCGGCCCTACTACATCGGGGACGTACTTTGCCTGCCTTACCAACATCTACCACGTGAACATCGCCATCGTCGGCAGCGGCATCATTGGGCTCACTACGGCCCACGAACTCCTGCGGGCCGGACACCACGTCCGGGTCTTCACCAAAGACGCCCGCTCGGAGATCACCTCCAGCAAGGCGGCGGCTATCTGGTTCCCTTACCTCGCCCGCCCGGTGGAGGCCGTGAACCGCTGGTCGCGGGAGTCCTACGGGCGCTACCTGACCGAGCTCGGCCGGCCGGAGACCGGCATCAGCCTGGTCGACCTGACGGTGCTCGTGCAGGACCCTGACGCCTGGTGGAGGGACGCCATCCCCCCGGGTACGCTGCGCCCCCTGCCGCCGGAGGATCTGCCGGAGGGTAGCGCATCCGGCTACCTGGTCCAGGTCCCGCTCATCGAGACGCAGTTGTACCTAGCTGCGCTGGAAGCGGAGGTGGGCCGGCTGGGCGGCACGATAGCGCACCGGGCCGTTGGCGACCTCGCGGAACTTTCCGGTGATCACGACCTGGTCGTCAATTGCTCCGGCCTCGGTGCCCGGGAGCTCGTGGGAGACACCACGATGTACCCGGTGAAGGGGCAGATCCTGAAGTTGAAGAACCGCCCGGACGTCCGCCACGTGATCGCCGATTACTCCTTCGACGCGGCGGGGGAACAGGCGGCCTACCTCATCCCGCGCCGCGATTTCCTGATCATGGGGGGCACCTCCATCAAGGGCGACTGGGATACTACCCCCGACCCGGCGCTCACCGCCGGTATCCTGGAGCGCTGCCGCCGCATCACGAAGGCCGATCTGGATGACATGGAGGTCGACGAAGTCGTAGTCGGCCTACGACCCGGCCGACCCGAGATCCGGGTGGAGCGGGTTGGTAACATCATCCACAATTACGGGCACGGTGGCGCTGGTTACACGGTTTGCTGGGGCTGCGCGAAGCGGGTGGTGGAGCTGGTCGGGACCGAATTATGGGAAGCCACTTTCCAGGACGAGCAGACACTATGGAGCTTTGAACCCGCCGGCTCCGCCGTGACCACCGCCGCACTCTTCGAGCAGCTGGAGTTGGAAACCGTCCTGATCCCGGGACTCGACTACGGGCGCAACGCCCGGCCCTTCCTCGACGCGGGCCTGACCGTGAGTGAGCACCTCGGAGATAAAACCCCCGTACACCACGGCTCCGTGAGCGATATGCCCTTCGACACCGAGCGGTACGATGGAGTATTCTGCTACGCCCTCCTCCATCTGCTGGATGCCCCGGCGCGCGCCAAATTGATCGCCGACTGCTACCGGCAATTGCGCCCCGGCGGTTACTCGGTCTTCGTGGCCCTCTCCACCGAAGACGGCGCCTTCGGGCAGGGCGAGGAGCTGAAATCCCACCGCTTCCGCAGCGCCCATGGCGTCGAGCTTTTCTTCTACGATGAGGAGGCCGTCGCCACTGAGTTTGGCGCCTTCGGCCTCATAGATGCTGAAGTGATCGAAGAGCCGGGAAGGAACCGGGAAGGCGCTGCGCCGCGACGGTTCTGGAGCATTACCTGTCAGCGGGAGACCGAGGAGGGTTAGGAGGGATTATACCCCATTACCGCCCTGGAAAATTTCCCGGAAGTTGATTCCCGCCGCATGTTCCCGCGCTACCAGGGCACCATTTCCGGCGGGCGATCGCCGACCACACCATGTACAAACCGTACGAACCCGGCGATACGGAGCGGTCCAGCGGAGAGGCTGCCGGTACCAGGGGACAACTGCGAAGCGATCAGTTTATCCGACCCTTCTTCTCCGCAGACCCGGTATCGATTTCCCGCTTTTGATCTTCCTGCTGCCGAAGGGTACGGAGTAGGTGAGCCGCACCCCCTGCATGCCACTGGGAGCCGGTGAATCGCTTGGTCACCCCCGGGTCCAGGTGTCCGAAGGGGGCCATATAGTAGGAGGCCCCGAGCGCGAAGCCATACGGCAGGATTTCTGTAGCGGTGCCCTGATAGGTGAGTTCGGGGCTCGTGTACGTAGGGGTAAGGCTCCGCGCGGCGCTGAGCTGCCATCTGTAGTCCGCCTTGGCGATCCAGGTACCCACCGGATTTACCCTACCGGCCGCTACCTCCACCGGTTCGCTGTCTTCGAAGCTGAAGCGGTACTAACTCGGCTGGTCCTGGTCGGCGTAGAGATATTCCAGCGAGGCGGAGAGGCGGTGGTCCGTCCCCAGCCGGCACGCTATACCGCCGTAGATCGTCGCTATATTACGGACGTTCTCCTCGTAAATGTCCGCCGTAAAGGACCTTTCCGGGACCGCCGGCTGCGAGTAGGTGCCGCCGTTCGTACCCCGCTGACTGAAGCCGCTGTGAAAGCCGCTCAGTAGCAGTTCGGCGGTCGTGCGGTCGTTGGGAGAGTACGATAGACCGAGGCTGAGCGTATGAACCGGTTTATCCTCGATGCGGTCGATGTGGGTGTTCGCGCCGGTGCTGCCGTTGGGCAAGGGGTTCAGTAAGGTCTCGGTCCAGTCTACATCGGCCCGCTCGTAGATGGAGCTGTAGGTCGCGAAGCCCAGCAGCCGGGGGGTATTCCACTGCAGGCTGGCGTTGGCCTGCCCGCCAGGTGGAATACCGTCCGCCGCGCCACCACGCGGACCTCACCGAGCACCTGGACGGCGGGGGCGAAGACAACACAGAGGGCATACCCGGCGGGCCTGATGACGGCGATGGTGTCGGCGGGGCCTTACGGTAATTTACGGCGCTGCTGATCTGTCCGCCTTGGGGTTGGCGGAGGCGGGCGGCAAGGTTCCACCGCGGAGGACTCCGTGATGAATCCGCGCCCCGCGAAGCGATCTGTGGTATTACCCTTACCCCATTGGTAGTAAAATATCTCCCCGAACCCCCAGTGACCGCCCAACGGCCCAGACGTCACACCGCGGGCGGAATACGCACCGCACCACCTAACCAGTAAGCCGATCATGTACACCCTGCTCCTGCTCACTTTTGTCCTGGGATATGCCTGCATCGCCCTGGAGCACCCTATCAAGATCGATAAGGCTGCCTCTTCCATCCTCACCGGGGTGCTCTGCTGGACGGTCCTCGTAATCGGCCAAAACGTGCTGCTGCCGGCCGGTGCCGGCGAGCACTTCCTTGACGAAAGCATTCTCGAGCACGTCGGCGAGATCGCTCAGATCCTCTTCTTCCTGCTGGCCGCCATGACCATCGTGGAACTCATCGATACCCACGGCGGCTTCGAGATCATCACTTCGCGTATCCGCACGACCGACCGGGTACGACTGCTGTGGATCCTGGGCTTCGTCACCTTCTTCCTCTCCTCCGTACTGGACAACCTGACCACTACGATCGTGATGGCGACCCTGCTGCGTAAACTGATCGGCGACAAGGAAGACCTCTGGTTCTTCGGCGGCATCGTGGTGGTGGCGGCGAACGCGGGGGGCGCGTGGTCGCCGATCGGCGACGTAACGACCATCATGCTGTGGATCGGCGGACAGGTCACGGCGGTCAATATCGTTCTGGCCCTAATACTGCCGAGTCTGGCCTGTCTGCTGGTGCCCTTATTGGTGCTCTCCTTCACCAAGCGCGGCACGGTCGAGCCGCCCGTGCTTCAGGAGAACCAGCAGCATCACGTGGCGGTAGCTCGCGGGGAGTCCTCCCTCATCCTCTGGCTGGGCGTCGGCGCCCTGCTCTTCGTACCGATCTTCAAAAGCCTGACCCATCTGCCCCCCTTTATGGGCATGTTGCTGAGCCTCGGCGTGCTGTGGGTGGTCACCGAGTTGCTGCACAAGCGCAAACCGGAGGAGGAGCGGCATTCCCTCTCCGTGGCTAGTGTGATCCGGCGGGTGGATACCCCGAGTATTCTCTTCTTTCTGGGCATCCTCCTGGCGGTAGCCAGTCTGCAGACGGCCGGCGTGCTGCGTCAGTTCGCCGAGGTGCTCAGCGACACGTTTGGCAGTACTTACCTGATCAATATCACCATTGGACTCGTCTCCTCCATCGTCGACAACGTCCCCCTCGTCGCCGGCGCCATGGGCATGTACTCCCTCACCACCTACCCCCCCGACAACGAATTCTGGGAACTCCTCGCCTACTGCGCGGGTACGGGCGGCAGCGCCCTCATCATCGGGTCGGCCGCGGGCGTGGCCATGATGGGCCTGCTGCGGATCGACTTCCTCTGGTACCTGAAGCGCATCAGCGGGCTGGCTTTGCTGGGGTACTTTTCGGGGGTGCTGGTCTATTGGTTGACGCATGCGTTTTAGGGGCGGCCGGGCGCGGGTGCCGGGGTAAGTTCACCAAAAATTCCCCATGGGAAAACTGATTGCATTAATCTACGGTCTGTTCGCCTACCTGCTTGCCGTGGGCTCCACGGGTTACGCGGTGGGCTTCCTGGGCAACTTCCTGGTCCCGAAGTCGGTGGATTCGGGGACAGTGGAGGACTGGCCGACCGCGGTGGCCGTAGACCTGCTGCTACTGGGATTGTTCGCGGTACAGCACAGCGTGATGGCCCGGCCCGCCTTCAAGGAGTGGGTAACCGGACTGATCCCGCCGGCCGTCGAGCGGAGTACCTACGTGCTGCTGTCGGGACTGGCGCTGGGCTTACTCTACTGGCAGTGGAGGCCCCTGACCCATATCGTTTGGGAGGTAGAAAACGGCATCGGGGCGGCGGTGCTGACCGGGCTGTTCTTCCTCGGGTGGGGGATCGCCGGACTCTCCACCTTCCTGATCAGCCACTTTGAGCTGATGGGGTTGCAGCAGGTCTTCGATCAGCTAAAGGGAAGGATTACGCCTAACCTGGCCTTCCGGGTCACGCTGCTGTACCGGCTAGTGCGCCACCCCCTGATGTTGGGCCTCCTGATCGCCTTCTGGGCCACGCCCGTCATGACCGTCGGCCACCTGTTGTTCGCCGGGGTGAATACGGTGTACATCGTACTGGCCGTCCGCTACCTGGAGGAAAGAGACCTGCGGGATTCCATCGGCGAGGCGTACGCGGAATACCAGCGGCGGGTACCCATGCTCCTGCCGTTGCCCTTTGCACCCGCGGCCCCGCCCGCCGACCCGTTCCGCTACCTGACGGACGATATGCCGGACAAAAAAGACCAGCGGGTATGCGACGCAGCGGCTGACCAACATCAGCAGCCGGCTTGATATAGGTCAATAGGGGAGGACGGGCCTTACCCGAGCTTAGGGGCCTAACCTTTCCACCCCGTTCGGCTGTTGCCCCTGTTACACCAGCACCGAGCCCTTATGAGTCAGGATATGGCACGCAGACTTCGGGCCCTCTTCGAAATGGCCACCGACGGCATCATCACCATGAACGAGCGCGGTGTGATGGAAGACGTGAACCGCGCCGCCTGCGAGCTATTCGGCTACACGGCCGGCGAGTTGCGGGGCGAAAAGGTAAACGTGCTGATGGCCCGCCACGACCGCACCCACCACGACGAATACCTGGACCGCTACCAGCACACGCGGGAACCCCACATCATCGGCACCGGCCGCGAGGTGACCGGCCGCCATAAGGACGGCAGAGAATTCCCGCTGCGCCTGGCCGTCAGCGAAGTGCAGCTCGACGGCGGCACCATCTACACCGGCATCCTCCACGACCTGAGTGAATTCCACCTCGCCAAAAAGCGGGTGGAAGACCTGAACCGCACCCTGGAAAGCAAGGTCACCGAACGCACCGCCGCCCTGCAGGAACGCGAAGCCGAACTGCAGCGCGCCCTCAGCAAGGAGCGGGAACTGAACGAGCTGAAGAGCCGCTTCCTCAGTATGGCCAGCCACGAATTCAAGACCCCCCTAAGTACCCTCCTCAGCTCCGCCGAACTGGTGGAGATGTATACCGGACCCGACCAGCAGCCCAACCGGCAGAAGCACCTGGACCGCATTAAGGACACCGTGGGGCAGCTCACCGAGGTGCTCAACGACTTCCTGTCACTCACCCAACTGGAACAGGGCATGACCCAGTGCGCCCCCGAATCCGTGGACCTGCCCGCGCTGCTCGACCTGAGTATCGCGGCCAGCGCGGGACAGCTGCGGCCCGGTCAGTCGATCGAGCTGCTCTCCGGACCGGGACCGCGCCGCATCGTCACCGATCCCAAACTGCTCCGCCACGTGCTGATGAACCTGCTCTCCAACGCCGCGAAATACGCGGGCCCCGGCACCCCGATCCTGCTCCGCAGCGAGTGGGCGGCGGGCGATCTGCGGCTCAGCGTGGAGGATTCCGGCATCGGGATCCCGGAGGCGGACCAGCCCTACCTCTTCGACCGCTTCTTCCGCGCCCGCAACGTGGAGAATATCAAGGGCTCCGGCCTGGGCCTCAATATCGTGGCCCAGTACGTGGAGCTGCTGGGCGGTACCGTCACCTACGACAGCGCGGAACACCGGGGCTCCACCTTCACCGTCACGCTACCCGCATGAGTACCACCCCACCGCGCCTGCTCATCATCGAAGACAATGCCGGGGTGCGCGAGAACCTGGCCGAGATCCTGGAGCTCTCTGGCTACGAGGTACGTACCGCCTCCGACGGGTTGGCCGGCGCCCGGCTGGCCATCGATTACCTCCCCGACCTGATCCTGTGCGACGTGATGATGCCGGAACTGGACGGCTTCGGCGTCCTCAACCTGCTGTCGGATAACGCCCGGACGGCCGGTATTCCCTTCGTATTTATCACCGCCCGCACCGATGCTGAGGACGTGCGCCACGGGATGAACCTGGGCGCCGACGACTACATCACCAAACCTTTTTACAAGGACGAGCTGCTCCAGGTCATCCGCACCCGCCTGCGTAAGGCAGCCGCCCGTACGCCCGCCACAGCAACCGTCCACCTGAGCGACCCGCAGCGGGGCATGGCCCTGCTGGAGGAGTGCTTCGCCGGCGATGGCACGGAGAAGTCCTACGAGCCCGGTACGGCCGTGGTGCGGGAGGGGGAATACCCCCACTTCCTCTACCGGGTCACGGCGGGGCGGGTACACCTCAGCCGCACCCACGCTTACGGAAGAGACTACATCATCGCCGAGATTGGGCCGGGGGGGTTGTTCGGCGTTGCCTCCGTCCTGGAGCGGGCGCCCTACCACTACACGGCCCGGGCCGCGAGCGGGCCGGTGACCTGCCGGCTCCTGCCCGCCCCCGCCCTGCTTCAGTTGCTGAATACGGACCGCTCGGTGTCGGAGGCCTTCATGCACCTGCTCGCGGGCCGGAGCCTGCGGGAGAGCGAGCACCTGGTGAACCAGGCCTACGACAGCGTACGCCGGCGCACGGCCCTCGTGCTCTGCGATCTGCGGGAGCACCACGGCGGGGAGCCGATCGTCCTCTCCCGCGAAGAGCTGGCCCAGATGGTGGGCTCCACGAAGGAGAGCGTGACGCGGGCGCTTTCGGACTTCCGTCGGGAAAAGCTGGTGGCTACCGAAGGGAAGGGGATCCGCATCATCGCGCCCGCCGAACTGCGCAATCTGTTGGTGTAGCCTTCAGATCGCCTCCTCTTCCCCGGCAAGGGGGGGAAGCCCGGTGCCAAAGGGGAGCAGGAGGTCCCACATCGCTTCGGACACCTCGTTGCTGAGGTCACGTGCCGCGGGCAGGTTACGGGTCCGAATCGCGTCGTAGAAGGCGTTTATGCGGGTATGTAAATTGGCGTGGGCGAGGTTAAAGGATCCTTCGCCGAGGCCGCGGTCGAAGTAATGACTGCGGGAGGGTCGTTTGCCCCGGCATTCATTCCAGGCCCGGTAGGCGTCGCGGGTGCAGTCGCGCAGCGTGGTCCACTCTACGCTATCTCCCATATCCCGGAACGCGTAGTCGACCTCCAGCCAGGCGGCGATGAAGTCGTACATGCTGCCGACATACAGTTCCTCCAGGGCGGAGCGGTCACCGGCGCCGATTTCGAATACGGCGCGGTCGAGCTGCACCATGGCGCGGTCCAGGTTACCCTCCTCGATTGATTGCCGGGCATCCTCGTAGGCGCACTCCGCCTGGTAGACATGGTGGCGCAGGTTATCCATCCCCTCCTCGGTCATGGGACGGTACCACTGTCCGCGCAGTTCCCTGACGTTTGCACTCATGGCCGACAGGGCGGTCCTGCTGCCCGGCTCGTCCTCCGACTGCAGCGCGTAGAGCAGGTCTACGTAGGTGCTTTCACACTGCAGTCCGATCTCCCGCTGGTTCTCGGTGCAGCTACCGGGAAGCAGGAGGAGGGCGAGGCCCGTAAGGAGGCTGACCCCGGCCCTCATGCGTTGCGGAGGGTAGCGGAGCGACCCGGTTGGGAGGGGGTGAACCGTTCGGCCGACGCGTGCAGAATGAGGATGGGAAGGCGGGCGCGCAGGGCGATGTCCTGGGTAAGGGTAGCCTGCAGGAGGGCCTGCCAGAGCTTACGGGTCTGGTTGATGACGACGAGCAGGTCCGCGCCGGTGTCATCGAGGTAGTCCATTAGTCCACGGCTCACGTCCCGGTCCTCCACGGTGATCACGTCGCTGGCGTGCTCGGCCGGCCGGCCGTCGTCGATGCGGTGCCGGACATCGAAGCGGAGTGGCTGGTTCTTTCCCGGGTGCTCGACGTGCACGAAGTCGATCCGCGCATCGTAGCGTTCGGCCAGTGTTTCCAACTGCGGAAATAAGGGGGCCGCCCGGGATGCCTCCTTGCTGGCGACCACGATGCGCCGGAAGGGACGGAAGCTCGCGTGGGGTGGGACCAGGTACACCGGGCTGTTCCCAGCCTCGCTGACGGTGGTCGAGGTGCTGCCCAGCCAGCGGTCCAGCAGCGTGCGGGAGCTGCGGGTGGCCATCACGACCAGTTGAATATCCTCCTCGGCGGCCCGTGCGATGATCGCAGCGGCGGGTTGCAGGCTGATGCCCGTCTCGTAGGTGACGAGTACGCCGCGGGGCGGCTCAACCGGATTCTCTCCGAAGTCCCCTCCGGAGGAATAGGAAAACTCCCGCAGGTGGGATTCCCGGCTGCCCTGGATGGTCCCGTCGCCCCCGAAGGACAGCCTGGCGCGTGGATCGATGGAGCCGCTGTAGTAGTGTACGAGCACAACGTCGAGCCCCTGATCATCGGCCAGGTGAAGCGCGAAACGGTAGGCATTGTGGCAGGCGGTGGAAAAGTCAACGGGCACGAGAATACTGGCCATGGGTAAGGTGGGTTGGTGATGCACCAAATTTCGGTGCCGGCGCCGGTCGCGGCGGTGCGCGGGATCAGCGGTTGGACTGATCTGCGTCAATGCAGGCGCTGGCGGCCCCGGCTACTTTTACATGATTAATCAAGCCATTGGAATGAAACACTACCTCACCACCCTCACCCTGCTGTGCGGCCTGCTCGGAATCGCTCCGGGCGCGTACGCCCAGTCGGATTACCGCATCGACGGCGACGCCGCCCTCACCGTGGTCCTGCGCGGCACCTCCACCCTGCACGACTGGCAGATGGAGGCCACTGCCGTCACAGGCAGCGCCGAACCGGTCTTCGCCACCGACGACGGGCAGGAGCTCACCGCCCTAGATGCCCTTTCTTTCTCCCTCGCCGTGGAAGACCTGCGCAGCGAGAACAAGGTCCTGGACCAGAACGCCTACAAGGCCCTCAATGCCGACACCTACGAGCGCATCAGCTACGTCCTCACTTCCGCCACGGTATTTCCGGATGCCGAAGGCTATCTCGTCAAGAGCACCGGTCAGCTTACGATCGCGGGGACCACGCGGGACATCGACATGGACGTCCTCCTCGACGTCACCCCCAGCGGAACGATTACCTGCCGGGGCTCCTACACCCTCAAGATGACCGACTACGACGTCACCCCGCCCTCTTTCCTTTTGGGCATGATGAAGAGCGGCGACGACATGACCCTCGAATTCGCGGTCATATACCAGAAATCCCCCGGCGCGTAGCCCCCTTCGCTCACTCTACTCAACCTTATCCCATGAGAAGCCTGCTCCTCGTACTCCTCTGTACGCTTAGTCCCCTGCTGCGCGCCCAGCAGCCGGGCCTGCAATTTTTCCGCCCCAATGATGTCCGCGGGCTCAACGTATTCGAGCCGCCGAAGGTGGATACGGTGGCTTACACCGGCGTCCGCGTACGGGTAGGCGGAGACTTCGCCCTGCAGTTTCAGGGGGTGCGGCAGTCCAATAACGCCGGCAATCTCGTGGCTCTCGGCACGAACTTCAACCTGCCCGTGGCGAACCTGAACCTCGACGTGCAGTTGCTGGACGGCGTACGGATGCACCTCACTACCTATCTGTCCTCCCAGCACCACCAGGACGCCTGGGTCAAGGGGGGCCACCTGCAGATCGACAAACTCGACTTTATCCGACCCGGATTCCTGCAGGGGTTTATGACCTACGCTACCCTCACCGCCGGCCTCGACGAATTCGACTATGGGGATGCCCACTTTCGCCGCACGGACAACGCCCGGGCCATCTTCAACCCCTTCGTCGGCAATTATATCATGGACGCCTTCTCCACCGAGGCGTTCGGGCAGCTGACCCTGCGCCGCCACGGCCTGCTGCTGGTAGCCGGCGTGACCAACGGAAAGCTCAACCAGAGCGTGGTGGTCGACGACCGCACCGACAACCGCCTCTCCTACTACGGCAAGGCCGGCTTCGACCGGCAACTGAACCGGGAGCTGCGGATCCGCCTGACGGCCTCCGTCTACACCAACGAGGGCACCACCACCGGCACCTGGCTCTACGGTGGAGACCGCACCGGCGGGCGGTACTACGGCGTACTCCACACCCTGCCCGATTCACTGGGGAATACCGAAGGGGGGGAATTCGAAGGCCGGTTCAACCCCCGCTTCGCCAAGCTAACCGCCGTACAGATCAACCCCTTCATCAAGTACCGGGGCCTGGAACTCTTTGGCGTCTACGAGCGCGCCGCCGGCCACAACGCGGTGCCGGCGCCGGAGGGCAATCAGGAGGGGGCCTTTACCCAACTGGCGCTGGAGGCGGTCTACCGCTTCGGGTGGGGGGAAAAATTTTACCTCGCCGGACGCTACAATACCGTGCGCGGCAAAATGACCGAACTGGCCCCCGAAACCTCAGAGATCGAGCGGCTGAACGTCGGCGGTGGCTGGTTCCTCTCGAAGAATATCGTGGTCAAAGCGGAGTACGTGCGGCAGCGGTACACCGGCTCTGCCTGGACGGGCCGCTTCGCGGGAGCTGATTTCAGCGGGGTGAACCTGGAGGCGGGCATCAGCTTCTGATCGCAGGGACCGCTCCGGGCACCCTTCGTTTTGGGCGTAGCCGGTATGCCCTATAGTGTAACCGGGAGTGTCCCGTATCTGGCCTATCTTATGCGGGTCTGCACCATTCATATCCGCCGCGAAAGTGCCCGGGTAGCCTGCGTGACCCTACGCACCCAAATGGTATGAAATTCACCGGCCTCTACCCCGCCCTCCTTTTCCTGGCTTGCCCGTCGGGGCCCAATCCAAGGGAGCGCGCTGCCGGTCCCGACCGGGCGGTGCCGTCTCCCCGCCTGGCCCCGCCCTACGTCGGGGTGACCACCAACGGAGCGGTAGTGCCCGGACTATATACCAGCGGGTGCGCGGGTGCCGGGGCTGGTGGGCGCAAAGGTTCACCGCAGAGGACGCAGATTGACGCAGCCGTTGCGCAGAGAGCGGGCGTCAGTGACACACAGACGGGCGTTTGGCCCGGCAACAATCCGTAAAATCCAAATGCTCTGCGGAAAATCCGCGGTAAAAGCCTTGCCCAGAAACGATTGGGCTCACCAGGGGCAAGGTTCACCCTCATACACCCCGGTAGCAACCACAAATAGCTCCAGGGATAGTAAATTCCTCTGTCAACAATCGGAAACAGTAACCCGCGGTAAATATCATCCCGGACCTCCATCAAAAACAGGACACACCCTAAGCATGGAAAAAATAAAAATCAATTGCGCGCCGAATTGCCGCTATGCCCCGAAAAAGGAGTTTCTACGGGCCTTCAACGTGGCCTTCGCAGAGGGTAATGTGGATTATCTGGTGGAGCACGTAACCGATGATATCCGGTGGAACATCGTCGGCGACCAAGTCGTAACCGGTAAATCAGCCTTCCGCACCTTCGTCGACGCAATGAAGGAGTCGACAATCACCGAGTTGCTCATCGAAAACATACTGACCCACGGCAGGGAGGGCGCCGTAGCCGGAGCTATGAAAATGACCGATGGTCAGACGTATTCCTTTGCCGACATCTACACCTTCAGCGGAGCCAAGGGTGAAAAGATCAAAGCCTTCACTTCTTACGTGGTCGAAAGCTACTCTGAGGGTGACGCCTGAAACCTCGATAAATCATTACCGCCTTCCGGCCTCTGTAAATCCCGCAGCCTTATACATTGGTTTGCCGTTGCTAATTCTCGCGGCGGTAGTACAGGATTGGATCTTTAGCGGGATTAACCGGACCGGCTTTTACTTGTCGGAGTCCCTGCTATACCATACACTCTGGTGCTTCTGCCCGCCCGTACTGCGCCCTGTTCGCCAACGGCAACCGCTTCCTGGACGACCGGACCCTTAAGCAATTCGCCGAACTCCTGGACTCCGAGGTATTCCTGCGGGTTCACCACTCGGCGATCCCCAACGCCGGCTACGTGAGGGAACTGCGGTCCCGCAAGAATGGCGACTACGATGCCCGCCTAGAAAACGGCGAGTGGGTGCGCCTGAGCCGGCACTACCGGAAAGCCTGGGAACCTCTACTCGGCTAAGCGTACGGATCACTCCGCTCGGGCGGTTGGTACCGGACCCGGCAGATTCGGGTTGATCTCGGACGATACCTTTCCGGCAAATGCTTCGCTATGCTCCGCCTGTCAATATTGCCACTTGTCCTGATACTCCTGCCGCTTGCCCACTGTACGCCACCCCCGCCGGCGGCTACCGCAAATGACCTGAGTGCCGATTTCGATGCCGCGCCCCCGGTATTCTACGGTATGCCGGCCACGGCCGAAATCTCCCACATCGACAACCTCCAGAACACCTACCGCCTCAAGGAGGAGCAGGTAGCCCTACTGGACGAGTCGATCGAGATCTCCAACCGCCTCTTCCAGTCTACCCGCGCCGAATACCTTGAAGTGCTGCTCACCCAGCGCGAGGCACTGGAGGCAAGAAAGGAGCTGATTGAAACCAAGCAGGCGCAGCTGTCGGCCACGGTGAATCTCTACCAGGCCCTCGGAGGCGGCTGGAAGTGAGCTTTAGTTGATTGTTTAGTTCCTTCCCTGCAGCGGGCCCTCCCGTTGCGGGGAAGGTTTTATCTTTTCGGGCCATGCCCGTTCGAAAAGTCATTTCCAGCCCTTTGGGGGCCCTACTACTCCTCGCTACCGATGCCGGTATCCGCGAGCTACGCTTCGGCGGAGCAAGCGGGGAACCGGCCGGCGGCAACCCCCATCTGGACCTGGCCGAGCGCGAGCTCCACGACTACTTTGCCGGCTCACGGGCCGGCTTTTCGGTGCCCCTCGATCCGGCCGGCACCCCCTTTCAGCATGCGGTATGGCGGGCGCTGGCTTCCGTCGCCTTCGGGCAGACCGTCACTTACGGACAGCTCGCGCGCACCCTCGGAGCACCCGGCGGCAGCCAGGCCGTGGGCCGGGCCAACGGCGCCAATCCATTACCCATTCTCTTACCCTGCCACCGCGTGCTGGGAGCCAGCGGCAAGCTCACCGGCTACTCCGGGGGCATTGAGCGGAAGAAGTGGTTGTTGCGGCACGAGTCCGCGAGCCTGTTCTAGTCTTCGTCCCCGATAATATGCAGCAATTGCTGGGCCTTTCTGGCGCGGTCGCGCGCCATGGCTACCGTATCTCCCAGAGCGGTCAGGTGACCCATCTTGCGGAACGGCCGCGTATCCGCCTTGCCGTAGAGATGGGGGTGAACTTCCGGGATTGCCAGCACGTCCATCCAGCCTTCGTAGTTCGTGGGGCCGGAAGTGCCCTCCGCCCCAAGCAGGTTGATGAGTGCGGCGGGGCGCAGGAGCAGGGGATCGCCGAGCGGCAGGCCCAGGATGGCGCGGAGGTGCTGCTCGTACTGGCTGGTGGCGCAGGCTTCGATGGTATGGTGACCGCTGTTGTGGGGCCGGGGAGCTACTTCATTCACGAGCAGTTCACCGTCCTTGGTGAGGAACAACTCGACGGCGAGCAGCCCCACGATCTCCATCCGTTGGGCGACCTCCACGGCCAGTTTGCTGGCGCGGCCGTCGGTGTCGCCGTCCAGGGCGGCGGGGCAGATGAGGAACTCGACGAGGTTGGCGGTCGGGTGAAACTCCATCTCCACCGTATTGAAGACCTTCACCTCGCCGGTAGCGGACCGGGCCACGATGACGGCGAGCTCCTTGTCGATGTCGGCCAGATCCTCCACCAGGCAGGGCCCGTCGAGCAGATCGTGTTCCAGGTCACTGGCGTGGATGATCACCGCGACGCCCTGTCCGTCGTAGCCTCCCGTCCGGGTCTTCTGCACAAAGGGAACGGCCACGGCACCTGCGTTCACCGCCCGGATCACCTCCTCCTTGGTGCCGAAGAGCTTGAAATCGGTAGTGGCGATGCCGTGCTGGCGGTAGAATTGCTTCTGCAGTCCCTTGTCCTTGATCAGGTCGATCTTGTCGGGCTGGGGGTACACCTTTACGCCCCGCCGCACCAGCTCGTGCAGGGCACGGGTATCGATGTGCTCGATCTCGATGGTGACCACGTCGAGGTCCTGGGCGAAGGCCAGCACGTCGTCGTAGTCGCGGAAATTGCCCCGCTCAAACACGGTGGCGTAGGGGGCGGCGGGGAAGTCCTCGTCGCGGTCGAGTACGTGTACGGGCAGGTGCCAGGCCGAGGCCGCCTGGCAGAGCATCTTACCGAGCTGGCCTCCGCCTAGGATACCGATCTTGGGAAATTGAGACATGGGGGAAAGGTAAGGAGGGCCGGTGAACCTACCTAAGCCTGAACCGGATCGGCAGGTTGAACTGCACCGGTACCGGCTTTCCCTTCTGCAGGCCAGGTTCCCAACGGGTATTGTCTTCCTTCATTCTGCGGACCACCTTCAGCGCGGCCTCACCGAGACCGGCCCCGGGATCGCGCGCCAACCGGATATCGGACATCACGCCGTGGGGCTCGATGATGAAGCTGACGACGGCCAGGCCCTCCTTACCGCGATCCTTCGATTCTTTCGGGTATTTGACGTGGCGGTAGACGTAGTCCAGCAGGGCCCGGTCCGCGCAGGCCCTGCGAGCGGCGTAGTCCTCCAGGTCACCACAGGCGGCGCCCGGGAAGAGGGGCATCTGCTCCACGATCTTGAATACGTCACGCTCCTTGGCGGCTTCGCTCGTGACGTCGGTGGAGGGGTAAGCCAGGGCGAACAGCAGGGCCACGGTGGCCAGCACGGCACTCAGCCAGTGGTAGGGGGAGTAAGGGATCTTCATAGCGGGTGTTTGAATTTACGATGCCGCGGGCGAAAATCTTGGTGGGTGGGCAAAAAAAATGCCCCCCCGGAATGATTCCGGGGGGGCATTACTAACCGACGGCTGAAGCCTATAGCAGCGGAGCAATCACCAAAGCCACCACGCTCATCAGCTTGAGCAGGATGTTGAGCGAGGGGCCGGAGGTGTCCTTGAAGGGGTCGCCCACGGTGTCGCCCACCACGGCGGCCTTGTGGGGCTCGGAACCTTTGTAGTAGAGGGTACCCTGTACGGAAGCTCCTTCCTCGAACATCTTCTTGGCGTTGTCCCAGGCGCCGCCGGCGTTGCTCTGGAAGATAGCCATCATGACGCCCGCGGAGGTCACGCCGGCCAGCAGGCCGCCGAGCATTTCGGCGCCGACGTCGGAACCGACCAGGCGGGGCGCGAAGCCGACCACCACGGGGGCGAGTACGGCGATCAGGCCGGGCATTACCATCTCACGGATGGAGGCTTCGGTGGAGATCTCCACGCACTTGGCGTAGTCGGCCTTACCGTCGGCGGCGTCGAAGGTGGCCTTGTCGGCGGGCGACCACTTGGTCTCGTCGTGCCCGGCGCGGCGCATCACCTCGAGGGCGGCCTTGAGCTCGGGGATCTCGCTGAACTGCCGGCGCACCTCCTGGATCATGTCGTTGGCGGCGCGGCCCACGGCCTCCATGGAGAAGGCACTGAAGAGGAAGGGCAGCATGGCCCCCAGGAAGAGGCCGGCCATGACGTAGGGGTTCGAGATATCGATGGTGGTGATCCCGGCCGTCTGCATGAAGGCGGCGAAGAGTGCCAGGGCCGTCAGGGCGGCGGAGCCGATGGCGAAGCCCTTACCGATGGCGGCGGTGGTGTTGCCTACGGCGTCGAGCTTGTCGGTGCGTTCGCGTACTTCCTTCGGCAGGTTGGCCATTTCGGCGATGCCCCCGGCGTTGTCGGAGATCGGTCCGTAGGCGTCGACCGCCAGCTGGATGCCGGTATTCGAAAGCATACCCACGGCGGCGATCGCGATGCCGTACAGTCCGGCGAAGTAGTAGGCGCCGATGATGGCGGTTACCAGCACCAGGATCGGCAGGGCGGTGGAGCGCATGCCCACGGCCAGACCGGCGATGATGTTGGTGGCGGAGCCGGTCAGGGACTGGTCCACGATGCCCTGTACCGGCTTGGTGCCAGTACCGGTGTAGTATTCGGTGATGTAGCCGATGCCGAGGCCGGCTACCAGACCCAAAATGATGGCGTAGAACACGCCCATATTGGTGTACTGGAAGGTCACCGCGTTACCCTTGGCGTCGACCAGCTGCTTGCCGAGGCCGTCCAAGCCGATGGTCCACTGGTCGGGCAGTAGGGTAGTGACGGCGAAGAAAGTCAGCACCAGCATGATAGCCGCGGCGATCAGTTCGCCGGTGTTGAGTGCCTTTTGAGGGTCGCCGCCCTCGCTCACCCGCACGAAGAAGGTGCCGATGATGGAGGCGATGATACCGATACCGGCCACCACGAGGGGCAGGAGCACGGCGTTGAGGCCACCGATCTCGGTGGACACGAATTCCGGCAGGATGATGAAGCTCGCGCCGATCACCATGGTGCCGATGATGGAGCCTACGTAAGACTCAAAGAGGTCGGCGCCCATACCGGCTACGTCACCTACGTTGTCGCCCACGTTGTCGGCGATGGTGGCGGGGTTCAGGGGGTGGTCTTCGGGGATGCCGGCTTCCACCTTACCCACGAGGTCGGCCCCGACGTCCGCGGCCTTGGTGTAGATACCCCCGCCCACGCGGGCGAAGAGGGCGATCGACGAGGCACCAAAGCTGAAGCCGGTGATGACCGTGACCACGCGGAGGATGGACTGCTGCGCTTCGACGCTACCGTTGACCATACCCTCCGGCACGAACATGCCCTCGAAGAGAAAGAACAGCGAACCGAGCCCGAGCAGACCGAGTCCGACCACGCCCAGTCCCATGACCGAGCCGCCCGCGAAGGCGACGCCGAGGGCCTTGCCCAGGCTTTCCCGGGCGGCGTGGGTGGTGCGCACGTTGGCCTTGGTGGCTACCCGCATACCGATGAAGCCGGCGAGGGCAGAACAGACCGCGCCCAAAATGAAACTGACGCCGATCATCCAGCTGGAGGTGACCGCGTCGGCGGTGAACATGAGCAGTACCGCCACGACGCCAACGAAGATCGCGAGCACCTTATATTCCGCCCGCAGGAAGGCCATCGCGCCGTCGGCGATGTTTTCCCCGATGCGCACCATGCGCTCGTTGCCGGGATCCTGCTTACCGACCCAGTTGTAGCGGATCGCCATGAACACCAGGGCCAGGATACCCAGGATGGGTACGGCCAAAAGTATAGTTGAAACCATAAAAGTGAGGAGATTAACTTGTTTTGAAGAAAGAGGGGTTCCGTCTTCGATGACAAGCGATCTAGATGGCCGCGAAACAATCGCGCTTCAAAAGTTCGATGATCGAAATGTGCGGCAAAATAGTAATTATTGCTTAACCAGTTTTTGTACCGTTCGACCCCCATCCGTGAGCAATTCCAGGTAGTATACGCCGTGCGGATACGCCCCCAGGCTACTGCTGAAGCGCTGGCTACCGGCCGCCTGACGTACGGCCGGCCACTGCCGGAGGCTCCGGCCGGCGGCATCGCGCAGCGTCAGGCTTACGGAGCCGGCCCGGAGTAGTTCGTAGTCGATCCGGAAGTCGCCGGTGGCGGGGTTCGGGTACACCCGTACCGTACCCACGGTCGGATCAAGGGGGGGCGTGGCGGTGGTCGCCCGCTTGCCGCCCCGCTTGTAGAGGAAGGTGGTGGGCTTCTCTTCGGCGTCGAATTCGATCTCCACGACCGGCTCCAGCTGTCCCTCCGCCCAGAAGTAATACGTACCCTCCTCGGGCTGCAGGCCCACGTACTTTCCGGTGGCGGGATCGGCCCCGGCTACGATGCCGGTGACGTCGATGTACGCCGAGGTGCCGGACTTAACGAAGACCCGGGTCTCCATCTGTTCCACCCGCTTTTCGCGCAGCACGGTATAGGTCTCTCCGCGCAGGGTCAGGGTGCCGTAGGCGTCCACCTCGTCGTGGCGCTCGCTGCTGCTGGTCACGCGGATGGAATCGTAGTTCGCCAGGGCTCCGCCGATGCTGCTGTTACGGATGTCCTCGGGGAGGCTGTCGACGCTGATGCGGATCTCCCGCACGGAGGTCGACACGAATTTGTCGCCGTAGGTGATCCCCGCCCGGCGCACGGGCCGCGGCGGTACGAGGGGGGTGGACAGGATATCCTCCCGGAAGAAGGGCAGGGAGCCGACCAGTCCGACCAGGTAGTAGGTAGTATCGGTAGCCCTGTAGTATTCGTAATCGAAGGCCGCCGAGGTCAGCCGGGCCTCCGCCCCCACGAAGGGATCGTCGTCGGCCACCGCTTCCAGCACCTCGGTGTAGACGAACTGGGCTTCCGGGTTACCAAATTCCCAGGTAAGGTCCTCGCCGGAGGGCTGGAAGGTGATTGTAGCCAGCTCTTCGTCGGTAGCCTGGTTGGTCAGCAGGCTGTCGCCCACCCGCGGGAAATACGCATTGGTGAGCGTGATCTGAGCCCGGAGCGCGGGAGTGGTCACCAGGATCAGGAAGAAGAAAAAAAAGCGTGTAGAGGTGAGTGTCATAGGTAAAATTTACACTGGGTCAGACAGAAACAGAACCCTACGAAGATAACGGCTGCCGGTGGTTATTCTTTTTATGTTACCACTTTCGGGGCGGGTACGCGGGTGCCGGGGAGGATTCTGGGGAGCGGGGCGGTAACTTCCGGGATTCGTATAAACCCCCTATATTTGCCGCCGATCCGCAGCCGTGCGGGCCTCATTTTATAACGAAGGGTGGAGAGATCAGGCTCTGTGAAACCCTGGCAACCACTTTCCCGATGGCTCGGGAAAAAAGGTGCCAAAGCCTGTCCCGTATTGCGGGAACCTATAAAACCATTGCATCATGCCACACACCGCCTC
>JBGTHX010000391.1:0-3969 GCA_041746055.1 Lewinella sp.
CGCCGCGGGCGGCAGCGCGATCGCCGCCGCGAGGAGCGCGAAGCCGCCGGCAAGCGGTGGTTTGAATTCTGGAAGCCCGGGGAATAGGGCGGGGGCGGCGGGGGGTTGAACCTAGTCAGCTGGTAGTGGTTTGTGGCACTAGACAATTCCCGCGAATGCCCCATCACGTTTACGACCTGGTCATCATCGGGGCCGGCCCTGCCGGCTCCACGACCGCCCGATTTGCCGCCCTTGCCGGTCTTCGGGTCCTGCTGGTCGACAAACGTCAGGAACTCGGAGCCCCCATCCAGTGCTCTGGGGCCATCAGCCGCCACGCCCTGGAGCAGGTGGGCATTACCCCCGACGACGAGTTCATCCACGAGGCCATCTACGGTTTCGCCATTTACGACGCCGGCGGGGAGCGGCAGGTGCACGACTACCGGGCCCTCAAGCCCGACGAGTACGGCGAGGGTCCGGACCGGAAGCCGCTAGGCTACGTGGTCGACCGCCGCCGCTTCGACCGTTACCTGATGACCCAGGCCGAGCGGGCCGGTGCCGAGGTGTGGTTGAAAACCGAAGGGCTTGGCTACGAACCCGATGCCGAAGGGGGTTGCACGGTACGGCTGCGCCGCTACAACGAACTGATCGACGTAAGCGCCCGCGTGCTGGTGGGGGCCGACGGACTACAGTCGCAGGTCGGGAAGTGGGCGGGACTCCAGACCCATATCAAGATCACCGAGCTCGCCGGTTGCCTGCAATTCATCGTGGATAAGGTCGAGACGGAGGGACTGCTCGAGATCGTGACCGGCCACGAATGGGCGCCCGGCGGATACGCCTGGGTGTTCCCCAAGGGGCATGGCTACGCCGAGATCGGACTGGGCGTGATCGCCACGATGACGGACAAACCCGCCCGGTGGCACCTCGATAAATTCATGAAGCAAAGTTTCTTCCGGGATCGCTTCGCCAACGCACGGGTGCTGGAAGTGCAGGGTGGGGGAGTGCCGCTGGCGGCCCCGCTCAGGGTGCAGTACGCGGATAACCTCATCCTCGTGGGCGACGCCGCCCGCCACGTAAATCCCATCACCGGAGGGGGATTGCACACCGCCGTGGCGGGGGGCAAGATCGCCGCCGACTTTCTGATCGGCCACCTCGGAGACGGAATGCCGGTACGGGACGGTGCCCTCCAGGCCTACCAAAACCTGTGGCTCTCCGAACTGGGCGATAAGATGTGGAAGCTGCACTCGATCAAGACCGGTATCTTCCACAATATGAACCTCGCCGAGCGCGACGAACAGCTGTACGCCACCATGGCGGACTACTTCAGCCCGACCTCAGAATTTAAGAAAATATGAGCAAGCCATCGGCAGTACTTTTCGACATCGGCTGGAACGCTTGCATCAATTGCGGTGCCTGCGTGGCGATCTGTCCGCAGGAGGCGGGCTTTGTCAGTCCCTTCGATACCATCGCAGTCGACCGGCCCTGCGACATTGCCTGTCTGCTGTGCGAGGATATTTGCCCGGTGGATACCATCACCCACACGGCAGTCGCTATGCCGGCACGGCGAAATGGCGTAGCCGCTCAATAGCGTAATCGATCTGGGTATCATCCACGTCCAGGTGGGTAGTGAAGCGTACCGTCTGAGGCCCGAATGGAGTACCCTGCACACCCGCCTCCGCCATTTGGACGATGAACTGGGCGGCGGTGAGGTCACCGGCAAGTTCGAAAATACAGATGTTGGTTTCTACGGGTGCGACGGAGGCTACGAAGTCGCACTCCTCGAGCACCGTGGCTAATTTCTTTGCCCGGGCGTTATCGTCACGCAGGCGATCGACGTGGTGGCGAAGCGCATAAAGGCCGGCAGCGGCCAGGTAACCTGCCTGCCGCATGCCGCCGCCCAGCACCTTGCGGAACCGCCGGGCCTCCGCGACGAAGGGCGCCGATCCGAGGAGCAGACTGCCCACCGGCGCACCGAGGCCCTTACTCAGACAGATGGAAATGGAATCGAATACGCCGCCCCAGTCGCGGGGGGATTCCCCGGTTTCGACGAGGGCGTTGAAAAGCCGGGCACCATCGAGGTGGACGGCCAGTTCGTGGGCGCGGGCCTCCTCCGCCAGCTGCCGCACCTCCTCCAGCCGGTAGATGCTGCCGCCACCCTTGTTGCAGGTATTTTCCAGTACGAGCAGACGGGTGCGGGGGAGCCAGTCGTAGTGGGGTTTCACGGCCGCGGCCACCTGTCCGGGACGGATCCTGCCGCGGTCGCCGTGGACCAGATTCATGCTCACGTTGGAGATCAGGGAGTAGACGCCGCCCTCGTACTGGTAGATATGGCTCTTTTCCTCGCAGATGACTTCATCCAGTGCCCGGGTGTGGCACTTAATGGCCAGCTGATTGGTCATGGTGCCGGATGGGCAGAACAGCGCGGCCTCCATCCCGAAGCGATCGGCGGCGTAAGCCTCCAGCGTGTTGACCGTCGGGTCCTGCCGGAAGACATCGTCTCCCACGGGGGCGGCAAACATGGCCTCCAGCATGGCGGGGGTAGGGCGGGTAGCGGTATCGGAAACCAGGTTGACTTGCATGGGATAAGGAATTGGATCAGGCGGGCATGCGGCCCTCGGCGAAGTCTTTTAGATATTCGAAGCTGGGGCCCAGCGCTCCATCCCGGGTGATCGTGGCGCCTTCGAGGATGTCGCTGTGGGCGCGGGTGAATTCCGGGAGGATCTTTTCCAGGAAGGTATCTCCGAAGGCCTCGCTGGCGTCCCGGGGCAACTCACTGGGCAGGTTGTCGATGGCCATCACGTCCACGCTACCGGGCTGGTAGGGATCGGTCTCGGTGCCGGTCGCGGTGGAATAGCCGAACACGGGATCGGCGATTGTCGAGGGGCGCAGGGTGGAAGGCACGCTTGCCGCCGGGGCGATGTCACAGGTCACGTCGGCGATGGTCTGGATCCGGAATTCCTCTTTTTGCATGTCATCGGCGGAGAAAAAGGCGGGGGCCTTGCCGTCCCAGAAGATGCCGTTCACAAAGATGTCGGCCACTTTGGTGTAGGGGGTGAATGCACTGCGGTATTCTTCGCCGTGGGCGTAGAAATGGTTCCGGTCGACGACGCCCCCGCCGGGGTATTCTACGTAGTCTTCCACGGCCAGCTGGGTGAATACGGCGCCGGTCGTTGCCCCAAGAAATTGCGCGGGAGAGACCCTGGCGAAACCCATGTCTTCCAGCACCCGCGCGGCGCCGTCCCCGACCCTTCCCGTGCCCGTGAGGACCACCTTTAGTTCGGGTAAGCCGAGTGTGTCGTACACCTTGGTAGCTTCCGCGTAGTCGTGTACGTCGCGCAGCCGGGGTAGCTCGAGGGAACCGGTGCGTCGGCCATACGCCCAGACGCCGTTGTGGGCCCCGACCATGCCCGCCCAGTAGCCGAAGGCGATGAGGCGGCGCCCGGCCTCATCGGTGAGGTATTCGTAGTCGATGTGGGTTATATGCTTATCCAGCAGGGCGCGAAGGAGGGGCTGGTTGTACGATTGAAATTTGGCGACGTGGGCAAAATTGCAGTAGGTCTTGCCCGCGATCAGGCGGTCGATGGGCACTTCCTTGATGCCGAGGAGGAGGTCCTGTCCGCTCACGTCCTCCCGCAGGGGAACGCCCAGGGCCGCGTATTCCGCGTCTGGAAAACAGCGGTGGCCGCTGGGTTGCACGACCAGGTCGTAGCCTTCCGCCAGGAGACGGGCACACTGCTCCGGGGTGAGGGGGACGCGGGCGTCGGGGGGTGATTTATCCTCGCGGACGATCGCGATCCGCGGTTTTTCATTGGTATCGGGCATACTATCGGTTGGTTAGGTCCTCCCGCGCGGGAGGCAGGTCGCTGCGGCTGCCCCACCAGATGCCGTCATTCAGGAACTGGCTGTCGGGAAACAGCTTCCACTGCAGAAAGAACATGGCGAGCGCGATGGCCACGCCGAGGAAGGCACCGGCCGTCACGTCACGCAGGAAGT
>JBGTHX010000392.1:0-10228 GCA_041746055.1 Lewinella sp.
GCATCCTGCGCAAGATGGCCCTGCAGCGCATCAAGCGGGATGATGCCAAGCTGAGCCAAAAAAAGCGCCGCTTCCGGGCCTCGATGAGTACCGATTACCTGCAGCGCCTACTCGAGGTCTGATTTGATGCGTTTGCCCTAAAAGAATTCAAATTATTCCTCCGTCTCGGGAGCTAACTGGATGCGCAGGCCGTCGAGGTCATTGGTGATGCGTAACTGGCACCCCAGGCGGGAATTGTCTTCCACGAAGAAGGCCTGATCCAGCATATCCTCTTCGTCGCCGCCCATGTCGGGCAGATCGGTGTCCGACAGAATATAGCAATGACAAGTACTGCATAGCGCCATTCCACCGCAGGTACCTTTTACGGGCAGTTCGTACGCCTTACAGACCTCCATGACGTTCATATTCATATCGGTCGGGGCTTCCAGTTCGTGGGCTTCCCCGTGGCGGTCGATCACGGTGATGAGGATATTTCCGTCTTCTGGCATGGTGTACTGCTTTGGGCGGCGAAGATAAGTTGCGTTTGCGGGGCTACCTCCTTTGTACGCCCCGAAAACCGTATCTTTGCGGCTTCATTCCGGGGGGAAAGTCGGTTACGCACGGAACACACGTCACGCTAAGGAACGCACCACCTTCGCCAAGTCCCTGTATATCAGATGAAAAAGTATATCAACCTTTTTGATTTCAACCAGGTAGTCAACTACCGGATTGAGATTCTATCCGGCCTCACGGTGGCCCTGGCCCTCGTACCGGAAGCCGTGGCGTTCGCTTTTCTGGCCGGACTCCCCCCGCTGACGGGCCTGTATGCCGCCTTTGTGATGGGCATCGTGACCGCCGTGCTAGGAGGTCGCCCGGGAATGATTAGCGGAGCGACCGGGGCCGTCGCGGTGGTGATCGTATCGCTGGCTCAAAGCCACGGGATCGAATATATTTTTGCCACAGTGATACTTGCCGGAATCTTCCAAGTGGCGGCCGGACTGCTCCGCCTCGGCAAACTGATGCGCCTGGTCCCCCACCCTGCCATCTTCGGTTTCGTCAACGGACTGGCGATCATCATCTTCATGTCGCAGCTCGACCAGTTCAAGAACGGGCAGACCGGGGAATGGCTGGCCGGTACGCCGCTGTACCTCTTCGGCGGACTGGTTCTCCTCACCATGGCCATCATCTGGGGACTGCCCAAGCTTACCAAGGCTGTACCCGCATCACTGGTGGCTATTCTGACGGTGTTCGCCGTGGTGGCGGGCCTGGGGATTGACACGCGTACGGTCGGCGATCTCGCCAGCATCTCCGGCGGTTTCCCGCCCTTCCACATTCCGCAGGTGCCGTTCTCCTTCGAGATGCTGCAGATCATCACCCCCTACGCGCTGGTGGTGGCCGGAGTAGGATTGATCGAAAGCCTGCTCACGCTCAACATTATTGACGAGATCACCGAGACCCGCGGCCGCGGCAATAAAGAGGCCGTAGCCCAGGGCACCGCCAACATCCTGTCGGGATTCCTCTCGGGTATGGGCGGTTGCGCCATGCTGGGTCAGAGCCTGATCAACATCAGCGCCGGGGCCCGTGCCCGCCTGTCGGGTATCGTGGCGGCCGTGATGTTGCTGGTCTTCATCATGTTCGGAAGCAGTCTGATTGAGCTGGTACCGATGGCGGCCCTCACCGGGCTGATGATCATGGTGGCCATCGGCACCTTTGAATGGGCGAGTTTGCGCACTTTCGGCAAGATGCCCAAGTCGGATTTATTAGTGATGGTACTGGTTACGCTGGTTACCATCTTCCTGCATAACCTGGCGCTGGCCGTCATCGTCGGCGTAATCATTGCTGCGCTGCGCTTCGCCTGGGAAAGCGCCAAGCGGATCCGCGCGCGGAAGCACATCGACGAGCACGGCGTGAAGCACTATGAGATCTACGGACCGCTGTTTTTTGGTTCCGTGGCCGTGTTCAATGAGAAATTTGACGTGCTGGGTGACCCGGAGGAGATCGTCATCGACTTCGAGGAAAGCCGCGTGGTCGATATGTCCGCCATCGAGGCGCTGAATAAATTGACCGAACGCTACCACAAGGTGGGCAAGAAGGTACACCTCAAGCACCTGAGTGCGGACTGCCGCAAGATGCTGAACAAAGCCGATGCCATCATCGAGGTCAACGTGGTCGATGACCCTACCTATAAGGTGGCGGTAGATCAGACCTTCTAACCCTATCTTGCCGCAAAGCGACACTATGGCGCATCGCATCGGCATTACCGGGAATATCGGGGCGGGTAAGACTACCGTCTGCCGGGAATTCGAGCGCCTCGGCGTCCCCGTCTACTATGCCGATGACCGGGCCAAGAGGCTCATGACCATGGATGCTGAACTGCGCGCGGCCGTAACGTCCCGCTTCGGCGCGGAGAGCTACGACAGCGCGGGGGCTGTCAACCGCGTTTACCTCTCCGGGAAAGTATTCGGTGACCAGGGGGCACTGCATGCCCTCAACGAGCTCGTCCATCCAGCCGTGGCCCGGGACGCGGAAGCCTGGCACCAAAGCCAACCCCACGCTGCCTACACCCTCCACGAAGCGGCCATCCTCTTTGAGATCGGGGCGGACCGGGACTACGACCGTATGGTGGTGGTGAGCTGCCCGCTGGAGACCAGGCGGCAGAGGGTTCTGCTGCGCGATGGCATTTCGGAGGCAGCCTTCGCGGCCCGGGCCGCACGGCAGTGCCCGGATGACCGAAAGGAGGCGGCGGCCGATCATGTCGTGGTCAACGACGGCCGCACCCTGCTCTGGCCGCAAGTCCTCGCGCTAGACCGAATCTTCCGTGGCGAGCCCGCACCAAATCCGCGCCTCCGGCGTTAAATTGCCATCCAAGAATCCCCTATGCGTCATTTCACCGTATTCCTGCTCGGGCTGTGCCTCACCGCCTGTGCCGCAGACATGGCCGTAGAGGAGGACATCGATGCCAAAGTGTATTCCAATCCTACGCCCCGGGCGCCCCGGCCGGACACCACGCGCAGCGTGGCTCCTGAAGCATCCCCTACCCCGTACGGGATGGTGATCGATCCGAACGGAGAAGCCGAAGGTCGGCAGGCCCCTGATCCGAGCAATTTTTCGGCACCCGCGCTCGCCGCCCAACGTCTGCTGACCGGTCGGTGGGTGAACACTACCGACGCCGAGGAGATCGTCGAATTCACACCGACGCACTACAAAACCTTCTACCAGGGTGAATTGCTGGTCCAGGAGGATATGGCCTTTCACGGCGAATGCCCGGCGGCCTGCAGCGGGGGCACCTCAACCGGAAAAGCCTGCTTTACGATCTCGGGACCGGCCCAGACCGACTGCTACGGGATCGTGCAGCTCACCCAGGATTTACTCGAATTGCAACTCCTCGGCATCAGCAGCGAGACCGTCGTTTATCGGCGGGCGGACTAAGGCAACAGACGATTTTTATCCGTCTGGCAGTTAGCTTTCTATACATCGGTTTACATGAAAAAAATTCTACTCCCGCTCCTGCTGCTTTTAGTGGCTTACTCGGTACGTGCCCAGTTGAACACTACCCTCATTTCCAACCTCGACTTCCCGGAAAACGTCAATGATGTTTGGGGTTATGCCGCTCCCGACGGCACCGAGTATGCCATCGTGGGTACCCAGACCTCCATCGTGATCGTCTCCCTGGCGGATCCGGCCGATCCGGTGATCGTAGGGAGGGTAGACCAGACGGCCAGTACCTGGCGGGATATGAAGACCTACGGATCGTACGCTTACGTGACCGCCGACGTGGGGTCCATCGGACTCACGGTGATCGACCTGTCCAACCTGCCGGCGGGCATCAGCTCGGAGACCTACGCCTATCAAATTCCCGGCTTCGAGAGTCCGTACGTACGCGCGCACAATCTTTACATTGACACCACGGCCGGACTTGCCTTTACGGCTGGAGGGGACCAGAATATTAATCGTGGTGGGGTGATCATCTTCGACCTCAAGGAAGATCCGGCCCACCCTACCCTGCGTGCCGTGGGACCCGAGGTCTACGCCCACGACGTCTACGTGCAGGACAACATCATGTACACCTCGGAGATCTACGCCGGCGAACTGGGCATCTACAACATCAGCGATCTCGACAACATCGTCAAGGTGGGCCAGACCCTCACCCCGTACAAATTCACCCACAATGCCTGGGCCAATGAGGACGGCACCGTTGTCTTCACTACCGACGAGAAATCCAATGCCAGCGTGGCCGCCTACGACATCAGTGAATACAACGACATCAAGCTCCTGGATGAATACCGGCCGCTGACCAGCCTGAATACCAACACCATCCCGCACAACGTCCATTACCTGGACGGCTACCTATCCATCAGCTACTACACCGACGGGTTGCGGGTGGTCGACGCTTCTGATCCGACCAACCTGGTGGAGGTTGCGAATTACGATACTTTTGGTGGTGTGGACGGTGGATTTAACGGCAACTGGGGAGTTTACCCCTTTCTGCCCAGCGGGCTAACCCTCATCTCGGACCGACAGTCGGGTTTGTTTGTTGTTCAGGTGGATTACAAACGGGCTGCTAGAATATCGGGTTTGGTGATTGAAGCAGATGGTGGCGCGGCGATCTCAGGTGCCAGGGTAGAAATCTTGTCCGCGCAGGCCAACCGATCTACTGTGGATGCGCTGGGAGGATATGCCACCGGCGTAGCCAATTCTGGCACTTACTTGGTAGAAGCCTATGCTGAGGGGTACTACACCGACACTGTTGAGGTGACACTTGAGAACGGTGAAGTCGTTTTTCAGGACTTTGCATTGTCCTCGGCTCCAATTGTGGACGTTGAAATAGTATTGGCTAGCAGTCTGACGGGCAATCCGATAGTGGGTGCTTTTGTCGAGATGACCCACCATGACCGCTCCTTCGTTACCATCACCGACAGTAGTGGGACGGCGCGCGTCGAAGATATTTATGATTACAATTACCGGGTAACGGTAACAGCCTGGGGGTACCAGCTTTACCGGCAGGATGGGCTACGAGGCGGTGACTTGACGGGGGGGGATACTCTTTACCTTCAACCGGGTTACGAGGACTCATTTGCTACTGACCTTGGCTGGGTAGTTTCTGGAAACGCCACGGGTGGCGCCTGGCAAAGAGGGCGGCCCACTGCTACTTTTGGATATTTCGGTGCCGGTCAGCCCGACAATGACAGCCCGGCCGATTACGGTGACCAGGCTTACATCACGGATTTGCGTGGCGGGCCCGGACTGGCGTATGATGTAGACGGGGGACCTACTATACTAACATCCCCCAAAATGGATTTAAGCGGTTATGGTAACGGACTGATGCTTACCTACGACTACTGGTTCACCAACTCTTCGGGCGGTAACGAGCCAAACGACAGTCTGACCATATCACTTGCTGGCCCCACTGATACCATTATGCTCGTCGTTTATTCCGACGCACTCCCGGCCTGGACTCACGATACGGTTTTTATCGACGGTATCCTCCCGCTGGCAGAAGATATGCGGCTAATCGTTTCAGTAGCAGACCCCGCTGAAAAAGACAATCTCGTGGAGGCGGGTTTTGACAACTTTCGGTTACTGGATTCCCTCATGCTCAGTCCGGTGACCGCCGAAACCCCCCTTCCCTCAGTCCGCGCCGAAGTTTACCCCAACCCCTCGGGTACCGAGTTTGCGCTGGCCTACGACCTGCAGGGGCTCACCCAGGGTCTGTTGGATGTGTATTCCCTGACGGGTCAGCGGGTCATGCAGCGCGACCTGACGGTCTCCGCAGGTAAGCTTTCGGTAGGCTATGACTGGAAGCCGGGCGTTTACCTCCTGCGCGTCAGTTCCGGCGGTCGTCCGATGACCGTGCTTAAGCTGATCAAGTTGTAGCGCCGATTCCCTCCTGAAGAGCCCTTCTCCTATCCCGGAGAGGGGCTTTTGTTATTTACCGGCGCCGAATGGACTGCAGGCACCATTTATACGGGACGGTTTAGAGGCGGACGCAGGTGCGGGGGTAAGAGAGCGCCTCCCAGGAAAGGGGCAGAAGCAGTCAACAGCGTCCAAACATTTTATTTAATATTTTTTGTTTATTTGTTGCAAAACAAACAAACACCTCGTATTTTTATCGCACAAGACTTTCACGATGGACACCACAAAAAACAAGTTTACCACGGCCCATCTTCTCCAGCGGCTCACCGGCACGGACAACCTTATACGCTTTGCCGCCGACCGCCAGGCCAGCCTGGATAAGATCGCTGCCACCACCGGGCGGGCGGGCTGAGTTCAACGACTTATCTACTCCGCTGGCGGGGGATCAGGTAGAGTTCTTCCTGACGGCCGTTGATGTATCGAAAGGTTTCGCCGTCCCAGTAGCCATCCTCTTCCAGCATAATGCGGACGTCTTTCTCCCAAGCCGGCAGGAAGACCTGGTGGTTTAGCTCGATACTGTAAGCTGTGTGGCGAAATACCGGATAGTCACCGCGCACGGGCACCCCTTCCTGCTGGTCCCACAGGCCGATAGTGGGTCCCGCCCCGTGGCCGTGAAATCCGATGGGGTGGCTGTAGATGCTCGGGCGCAACCCCTCTCCTTTTGCCTTCGTGATAGTAGCCGAGAGCAGGTCATTGCCCGATTTTCCATTTGCGTATTCGTCGGTCAGTATATCCATGAGACGAAGGCCGCGCTTATGGGCGGTTACGAGGAATTCAGGGGCCTGCGTTTCTCCGGGCTTCAGCACGTAGGCATTCTCCTGCGTATCCGTATTCAACCCACAGTAGGTGATGCCGAAATCGCAGTGGAGCAGGTCTCCCGGGTAGATCACCTCCACTCCGGGCCGGCTTCCAAATCCGTACAGGAAATCCGACTCGGCCCGCTGAACGTCGACGGTTGGATGAAACCAGGTGTCGAGCCCCAGCTCCCGCGTTCTTTCCCGTAAGTGCCACACCACATCCTCGGTAGTGGTGACTCCCGGCTGGATTACGCCCTCACTGAAGGCTTCCCGGATAATCTCGTGGGCTACGCTCATGATTTGCCGGTACACGGCCATCTCCGCGGGCGTGCGGGTTTCGAGCCAGCCCAGGGCGAGATTTTCGCCGGTCACGACTTTTCCTTTCAGCTTTTCCGGTAATTCTTCCAGCAAGCGGTCGTAGTGGTAGCTGCTGATACCGTCGGCCAATCCGAATTCGGCGCTGCGGTTAACGGCGATTTTGCGGGGATTGCGTGCCTCGATCAGCTGGACCAGGCGCTTCCACTGGTCCGGCTCCTCTTCCGGGTTCCAGGCTCCCTGGAAGACCTCGCCCACATTGTAGCGGGCGCAGGCGAGTGTTTCCAGTGCTTTGCCTTCTCCGGGATCGTAGATCAGCAGCATGGTAGTCCGGCGGGCTCCGAGCCAGGTACTGGGGAGCATGGTTTTCACCACGGCATCTTCATTGTATTCCCGGGTGATCATCAACCACATATCGATTCCCTCGCGCCGCATCAGCTCGGGTACCACCGAAGTAAAACGCTCCGAGAGCCAGCGGTCGCGCAGTTCTCCCTGCTGCTTGAGGGTGAGGATGACGGGCATTCCGGACTGCGCGGAAAGCGAACAGCAAGACGCAAGCAGGAAGAGGAAAACTAGGATTCTCATCGGACCGGAGGATTTGTTGGATCGGCAGCTAAAGTAACACGCCGCGACACTGCTTACCTTCACGATCGTGAAGCTTTCCTCCCTCGGTGCCCTGCTCCTCTGCTACGTGATGCTGGCCGCCACCCACGCTTACTACCCTAAATGGACCTTCTCGCAGACGGAGGCCACCCTCAGTTGGGACGTGTCCGGCTACTATCTCTACCTGCCGGCCGCCTTCATCTACAATGACCTGCGGCAGGTGGAATTTCTGCCCGGCATCACAGCGCAATACCGCCCGGCGGATTCTCCCTACCAAACGTATACCCACGCCAACGGCAATCAGGTGATGAAGTACAGCCTGGGCCAGGCCTTGCTGTACAGTCCCGCCTTCGCCGTAGCCCATGCCTACGCCAGTGCGAGCCCCGCGTATCCCGCCGACGGCTTCTCCTTCCCCTATCAGCTGGCCATCTCCCTGTGGAGTCTTGCCGTGGCGTTCCTGGGGCTGCTGGTGCTGAGGTGGACGTTACTGTCCTACTTGCCCGATGCCAGCGTCGGTATCACACTGTTGCTCATCACCTTCGCCACGAATTACCTCAACTACGCGGCGATCGACGGGGCCATGACCCACAACTACGTATTTACGCTGTACGCCCTGCTGCTGTACGCCTCGCACCGGTTGCACTGGCCCGGCACCCGCGCCCTCGCCCCGCTTTTCGTGGGTATCGGCCTGGTGATCGGACTGATGTCGCTGACCCGCCCTACCGAAATCCTGGCCGCCCTGATCCCGGTGCTCTGGAACATGGAGCCCACGTTCGCTGGCGTGCGCCGGCGTATCATTTTTCTAAAAGATCAGCTGGGAGGCATCGTCCTGGCTGCCGGTACCACCCTACTGGTAGGTTCGCTACAGCTATTCTACTGGAAATACGTAAGCGGGAACTGGATTGAATACAGCTACCAGGATCAGGGTTTCGACTGGCTCCACCCCCATCTTTTGGACGGGCTGTTTAGCTATAAGGCGGGCTGGCTGACCTATACCCCCGCCATGTGGCTGTCCGTGTTCGGATTTGCCGCACTGTGGTCCAGGCGGAGGGAATTGCTACCGGCTACGCTGGTGCATTTTCTGCTCTTCATTTACGTGGCCTTCGCCTGGAGTATCTGGTGGTACGGCGGCAGCCTAGGCCAGCGCACCATGGTACAGGCTTATGCCGTGCTGGCCTTTCCGCTGTGTGCTGGCGTGGCCTGGATAACGGAGCGCCGGGCTTGGATACAAGTAGCGTTTGGGGCACTCTGCCTGCTGTTTACTGCCCATAACCTCTGGTTCACCCACCAGGCCCACCGGGGCGGACTGCTGGTTTCGGAGTGGAACAACCGCTCGTACTACTGGCGCACCCTCTTCACCTTTCAGGAGAACCCGGACGATAAACTGCTGCTCGACAATCCGGAGTTCTTCCGGGGCACCCCGCCCGCAGTGGACACGATCTACTCGAACGACTTTGAGACGGAACCCACCGCAGACTGCGGCCTGCCGCCCATACAAGGCGCGGGCTCTTACTGTCTGCTCGGTGCCAAACAGTCCACTGAAGAGTTCGGTATCGCCGGACCCTTTGCCGAGGGTCAGTGGCTGCGCGCCACCGCCGAGTTCCGCGCCGACGGGCAGCGCTGGAACGTCTACAATTTTAGTCAGTTCGTGATCCGCTTCTACCGCGACGGGGAGAAGGTAAAGGAGCGCGTGGTCCGGCTGAACCGGGTGCTGAATCACGCCCAGCAGCGCAGTGTCACCATTGAGGCCCGGGCACCGGAAGGAGGGGCCAACCACGCCACGGTGCTGGTGTGGAACGGTGGCGATACCCAGCCCGCCTTACTCATCGACGACCTCCGGGTCATGACTCTGGAGCGCTAGGCTCCGCGGGAGGATCTCCATAGAGCCGCCGCAGGACCTCACCGGCAGGTTTACCACCCGGACAAAATCCGGTATTACCGCCGTCACGCCCCTCCCGGTGACCCAGGTAGGAGGGCCACTTCCAGATGAACATGGCCCCGAGGCGGCTCGATTCCCGGGCCGCGGTGGCCAGTGCCTCGTAGCAGCGGGCCTGGTCCTCCAGACTAGTGGGTCGATCCCCGGCTTCCGCGTGGGGATTGGCCCAGGCACCCGCGACCGAGCGGTAACCCACCTCAGTCAACCACAGAGGCCGGTCGTGAACGAGGCTGATGCTGTCGGCCATCCGCATCCAGCGGCGGGCGCCGTTCAGCAGTTCGGCATCGGTAGGATTCTCCGCGTAAGACAGTGGATAATAGCTGTTCAGCCCCATGGCATCCAGCCGATCCCAAAAGGTGAGGTTTTCGAATTCTTCCCCCCAGTTGGCCGCGTAAGTAAGCTTTCCGGAATAGACGGCACGCAGTGAGGTGATCATCGATTCCCACCGCTCGGGGTGCTTGAGCGTAGCGTGCACCAGCTCCGTACCGATACAAAGGATGCCCACCTGCTCCGCTTCCGCCATGCGGGCGTAGTGCATCATCCAGGATTCGTACTCGACGAAGAAATGGGCCCACTCTTCGTTGGTAGTAAAGTCAACGTCCCCCGGCCACGCGCCCCGCACCCAGATCTGAGGCTTCAGCATTACCGTCAGATCCCGCCGGTGGGCCTGCCGGACGGAGGCGAT
>JBGTHX010000393.1:0-16049 GCA_041746055.1 Lewinella sp.
TGCCGCCGAGGACTTCGGTCAAGCCCGCCGCCGCCATGGCGGAACTGACGCCTACCTCGGCCTGGCAGCCGCCCACGGCCGCGGAGATCGTGGCGCCCTGCTTAAAGAGGGCCCCGATCTGTCCGCTGCTGAGGAAGAAGCGCATGAGGTCGTCCTCCCCGAAATTACCGAAGAGATAGTGGTAAAGCAGTACCGCCGGGATCACGCCGGAGGCCCCGTTGGTGGGGGAGGTGACCACCCGGCCGAGAGCGGCGTTCTCCTCGTTTACCGCGAGGGCGAAGCAACTGATCCACTGGTTCACGGTAGTAAAGTCGCGGGTAGTTTTCCGAATGGCCGCCAGCCAGCTTTGTCGGTCGGGATAGGTCTTTCCGGCCAGCAGTTTGCGGTTGAGCGCGCCGGCACGGCGCTGCACCATCAGTCCGCCGGGCAGTACGCCCTCGGTATGGCAGCCGCGGTACACGCAGTTGAGCATGACCTGGAACAGCCGTTCTACGCGGTCGTGGATCTCGGTGCTGGAGTAGATGCAGCGCTCATTCTCGTAGAGCAGCCGGGTGATCGTTTTTCCCGTCCGCTGAGAACAGGCGATCATTTTCGCTCCGGAACTGACATCGTGGATGAAGTTGTGGTGTTTCTCCAGGGTGGGGGGGCAGCCTTCCCGCTCGATGAATCCGCCACCCAGGGAAAAGTAAGTTTCCCGCCGAAGGTTCCCATCGTCGGTCAGGGCAGTGAAGACCAGCGTATTGGGATGGCCCGGATGGGAGGTGGGCTGAAAGATGATGTCCCGGATGAAGGAGAAGGGTACGGCCTGCCCGCCCAGGCGAAGCGTCTCCGTAAGCTTCACTTCCTCCACGAGGCTCGGGATGGTCGCGGTCGGGATCGTTACGGGATCATAACCCTGCAGGCCCAGCAGCACCGCGATATCGGTGCCGTGGCCAACCCCGGTCTTCGACAGGGATCCGAACAGCTGCACGGAAATACTCTGCACCCGCGCACCCGCCAGGGACTCGGCAAAATTGAGGGCTGCCCGCCATGGTCCCAGGGTATGGGAAGAGGAAGGACCGACGCCGATTTTGTAGATATCGAAAACGCTGAGACGGTTCATAGGGATCGGTTTAGCAGACTGTAGCTGAAACGCCCGCAGGGGCGCAAAACTTGCGGGGGCACTCAGTCGCGCCACACGAAGGGGAAGAGCACGATGCCCACGGCCAGGGCGATGAGATCCACGGCCACGGTAAGGTAGATGGGCTGCCAGACGTCGTTGGAGCCGGCGTCGATGGCGTAGAGCCCCGCGTCGAGCAGCAGCTTGAGCAGGGGGATCACCAGCGGGAAGGAAAGGACGGCCATGAGCGTGCCGCTGCCCCCCGCCCGCGCCGTGATGGCCGACACGAAGGTGAGGATGGCTGACAGTCCGATGCCCCCGAATAATACTGCCAGCACCAGGGGCAGTGGACGGGTGACCACGTCGCCGGGCGCGAAGAGGTTGAGGAGGAGAAAGGTGAGCCCGCCCACCAGCCAGATCACCAGGGCGTTGAAGAGGAGCTTGCTGAAGAGCAGGGCCAGCGGGCTCGCCAGCGTGTAGTAATAGTAGTGCCGCCGCCCGCCCTCGCGAAGGAAGCTGCGGCCCGCCGCTACGGTGGCCCCGAAGAAAACCACTACCCAGTACAGGGCGTTGAAGACCGGCCCCTCGAGCCCGTTGCCGACGGCCAGGTACACGATCACCACGGTAGTGATCACGTAGAGAAAGATGCTGCCCAGGGCGTACTTGTCGCGCCACTCCAGCTTCAGCTCCCAGCGCAGGAGTTCATAAATTTGTTGTACCGTGGACATTAGTCGGGCAAAGATACGCGCCCGCCCACGCTATCTTGGCCGCCCGACCTTGTGGGCGTGAACCGCTCCGGACTTGCTTACTGAAACCTCCCGAATGACCTTGTTTTCCCGCCTCCTGATCGCATTCGTCCTGCTGCAGGCCACCGGGCTGCCCGCCCAGCAGCTCACGGTGCGGGCCAGCAGCGGAGACGGTATCTACTCCATCCTGCGCCGCTACGGGCTCGTGACCCACGGCTGCAATATCGACGAGTTCAAGCGTCTCAACCGCCTCACCAATAGCAGTAAGCTCCTCATCGGCTATGAGTACGAGCTGCCGATTGATATACTACCGTACGACGGCACCAGCATTCGCACCACAACCGGCAACGACAGCTGGGACCGCGCCGTCGTCATCAAGGACTACAACGAGCGGCTGCTTACCGACGGACTGCGCGACCGCGACTACCGCAAGGACCGGCAGCTCTACCTGCCCTACCACGTGGACCACTGTATGGACATCTCCCCCGAGGTGGCCCCGCTCGCCCCGGAGATCGTCAACCTGGGGGAGAACGCCGGCAGCGAGGAGGAACTCGACCGCCTGAAGGACCGCGCCCACGACCGTGCCCCGATCGAGGTGCCGGAGCAGATCACCCGCGCCGGTCCCCGCACCTTCAAGATCTTCGGCCCCGCCTACGAGGAGGTGCCGCTCGTCGACCGCGAGCTGGCCGGCAAGATCTACTACATCGTCTCCGGCCACGGCGGGCCGGACCCCGGAGCCGTCGGTCGCCGCGGATCCCACCAGCTCCCCGAGGACGAATACGCCTACGACGTAGCCCTGCGGCTGTGCCGCAATATCCTGGAGCACGGCGGTACGCCCTACATGATCGTGCGCGATGAGAACGACGGTATCCGCGACGACAATTACCTGCTGCCGGACCAGGACGAAACCATCTGGGGCGGAGCCTCCCTGCCCCGCAACCAGAAAGCGCGGCTCTTTCAGCGCTCGGATATCATCAATGCGCTGTACGAGGAGAATCTCCAGAAGGGGATCGTGGACCAGACGATGATCGCCATCCACATCGACAGCCGCCAGCGCGGACAGCGCATCGACGTATTCCTGTACTATGGGGAGGGCGACGTCATCGGAGCCCACCGCGCCGAACGCATCCAGCGCACCTTCGCGTCGAAGTACGAGCAGTACCGGCCGGGCCGGGGCTACGGGGGATCGGTGAGCGAGCGCGACCTCCACATGCTGCGGGAGACGAAACCGCCGGCGGTCTACCTCGAGCTGGCCAACATCGCGAACGCCAGCGACCAGCACCGCATCATCAATCCGGGCAACCGGCAGCTACTGGCCGACTGGCTGCTACTGGGACTGCTGGACTAAAGCACTGGCTAGCTGCCGTGCTCGACCACGTCCAGTACCGACCGAAAGCAGACGAACTGCCCCTTGAAGCGGCGGTCGTGCATCTGCTGGTGGTCGTAGGCGAACTTTTCCTGGTAGATATCGAAGGCCGGGCGTGAGCTGATCGTGAACTGCAGGGCGTAGGTGAAGCCGTCGGATTCATCGACGCCGAGCAGCCGGCTGAATTTGTAGTCCTCGAAGATGCCGCTCTCCATCACGTGGGGGATGTAGGACTGCCGCATCCACGCGACCCAGTCGTCGTGTACGGCGTGTTCAACCTTGTTCGTGATGTTGTAAAGCAGCATAGATGAAAGCTTAGTCTTCCCGCGTGATGCGGGCACCCAGGGCGCGCAGGCGGGTATCGATATTTTGGTAACCGCGGTCGATCTGGTAAATGTTGTCGATCTGGCTCTTTCCTTCGGCGGAGAGCGCGGCGATGAGCAGGCTGACGCCGGCGCGGATATCGGGGCTGGTCATGCGGATGCCGCGCAGCGGCGTGCGGCGGTCCAGTCCGATGACCGTAGCGCGGTGCGGATCGCAGAGGATGATCTGGGCACCCATGTCGATCAGTTTGTCGACGAAGAAGAGGCGCGACTCAAACATCTTCTGGTGAAACAGTACCGATCCGCGTGCCTGAATAGCCGTCACCAGCGCAATGCTCATCAGGTCGGGCGTAAAGCCGGGCCACGGGGCGTCGTAGATGGTGAGGATACCGCCGTCGAGGAAGTTCTGTACCTCGTAGTGGTCCTGGGGAACGATGCGGATATCGTCGCCGTGGTACTCCAGCTGGATGCCGAGCTTCTCGAAGGTGCGCGGGATCACGCCGAGCTTGTCGAGGCGGACGTCCTTAATGGTGATGTCGCTCTGGGTGATCGCGGCCAGGCCGATGAAGCTGCCGATCTCGATCATGTCGGGCAGCATCCGGTGGGTGCAGCCGCTCAGGCTGTTGACGCCCTGCACCTTGAGCAGGTTGGAGCCGATGCCCTCGATCTTCGCGCCCATGGAATTGAGCATGTGGGAGAGCTGCTGCAGGTAGGGTTCGCAGGCGGCGTTATAGATGGTGGTCTCGCCTTCGGCGAGTACGGCGGCCATCAGCACGTTGGCGGTGCCGGTGACGCTGATCTCTTCCATGTGCAGGAAGGTGCCCTTCAGTCCTTCGGTATGGAAGGCGTAGATCTTCTTGTCGTCGTCGTAGTCGAAGTCTGCCCCCAGCGCCTGCAGTCCCAGCAGGTGGGTGTCGAGGCGGCGGCGGCCGATCTTGTCACCGCCCGGCTTGGGCAGGCTGGCGCGGCCGTAGCGGTTGAGCAGGGGGGCGATGAGCATGACGGAGCCGCGGATGCGCTGGGCGTCGCGTACATAGTCGGCACTGAGCACGTACTCCAGGTCGATATTGGCGGCCGTGATCTCGACGGTCTGCCGGTCGATGCGGTTCACCGCCGCGCCGAGGCCGTGGATCAGGTCGATCATTTTGTTGATGTCCTCGATGTCGGGGAGGTTCTCCACTCGTACCGTCTCGGCGGTCAGCAGCGTCGCGCTCAGGATCTGCAGGGCCTCGTTTTTCGCGCCCTGGGGGATGATTTCTCCGGAAAGGCGGTGGCCCCCCTCCACGATAAAGGTTCCGTTCGTATTCATTGCCGGCAAGGTAAGATTAGTAAGTGAGTTGTTGGGTAGACGGGTCACGGGTAGGCGGGTTGTGGGATTAGGTGAGGTGATCGGGCGGGGTCGCGGGTGCGGAGTTCCCCGGAAAAGCGGGGGGCCTGCGGCGCGCGGGGTCCGCCACTACAATGTCATTTGCCCCCGTTTCGGTATGCCGGTCCCCCGATTATTCGTAATTCTGTGGAATGAAGTATCCCCTGGCTCCCGTATTTTTTCTTGGCTCGCTCGGCCTCATGCTCACCTTCGCGTGCCAGTCCGGTAGCGAGGCCGGAGATGAAACGCGGGCTTCCCTGCTGGTCTACAACGCCGATATCTGGGCCGGGGTAGGGGAGCCGGAGGCTTCCGCCCTGCTGGTCGGTGACGACGGCCGCGTGCTGGAGATCGGGAGCGATACGGCCGCGTGGAGCGACCGGCTGAACGACGCCGCCGAGCGCCTCGACGCCGGGGGGCGATTTCTGATGCCGGGCTTCATCGAAGGCCACGCCCACTTCAGCGGACTGGGCAGCAGCCTGCGCAACCTGAATTTCCTGCGGTCCCGGAGCTGGGACGAGATCGTGGCGATGGTGGAAGAGCGCGCGCAGGACACGCCGGAGGGCGTCTGGATCACCGGCCGGGGCTGGCACCAGGAGAAGTGGGACAAGCCCCACGACCACAGCATCGGTGGCTACCCCCTTCACGACGAACTGAGTAAGCTTACCCCGAACCACCCGGTGGTGCTGCGCCACGCCAGCGGCCACGCCCTGTTCGCCAACGACAAGGCCATGGAGATCGCCGGCGTGAGCCGCGAGACGCCCGACCCCCGCGGGGGCCGCATCCTGCGCGACGAAGTCGGGGACCCCACCGGCGTCTTCGAGGAGCGGGCCATGGACCTGATCGCCGATGCCTATCAAAACTTTATCCAGACGATGTCGCCCACCGAGCGGAAGGACGAGTGGCTCGCCGGGATCCGTGCGGCCCAGGAGGAATCCCTGAGCAACGGGATCACTTCCTTCCAGGATGCGGGCAGCACCTTCCGCGAGATCGAGTGGTACAAGGAGCTCGACGACTCCGACAGCCTCCGGCTCAACCTGTGGGTGATGCTGCGCCACGACTACGACGAGATGGACGGCCACATGGAAGGGCTGCCATACTACGGTGACCGCTTTGAGTGCTCGGCCATCAAGAGCGAGCTCGACGGAGCCCTGGGCAGCTACGGCGCCTGGTTGCTGGAACCCTACTTCGACAATCCCGGATTCACCGGGCAGAATACCACCCTGGTGGCCTCGGTGGACAGCATCGCGCAACTGGCCGCGGCGAATAGTATGCAGCTGTGTGTCCACGCCATCGGCGACCGGGCCAACCGGGAAACGCTGGACGTCATGGCCCGATACGTCGACAGTACCCAGAATAAGCGCTGGCGGATCGAGCACAGCCAGCACATCGACCCGGCCGACATTCCCCGTTTCGCCGAACTCGGGGTGATCGCTTCCATGCAGGGTATCCACTGCACCTCGGATGCGCTCTTCGCCGAGACCCGCCTCGGTACCGAACGCGCCCGCACGGGGGCCTACCCCTGGCGTAGTCTACTCGACGCCGGCGCCGTGGTCACCAATGGTACCGATGCCCCGGTCGAGGACGTGAACCCCATCGAATCTTTCTACGCCTCCGTTACCCGCAAGCGGGCCGACGGAAAGGCCACCTTCTTCCCCGAGCAGTCGATGACCCGCGAGGAGGCCCTGCACAGCTACACCGCCGCGCCGGCTTACGCCGCCTTCCAGGAGGATGAGCGGGGGACGCTGGCGCCGGGGATGAAGGCCGATTTCGTGTTGCTGTCGAATAACCTGCGGGACTGTGGGGAAGAGGAAATACTGGGGACGGAGGTGATGGCCACGTACGTGGGTGGGGAGCTGGAGTACGGGGGAAGTCGGTGAGACGATGGTTTGATAGCTGCGCGGTCGGAGACTGCTTCTTACAGCGCGGTCGGAAACCGCTTCTAACTGCGCGGTCGGAAACCGCGTTGTACGATCGCCGCGGCGTAATTGTCCCAGCTCATTTCCTTGGTGGTTTCCTTTACGTGCTCGCGGGGGATGGGCTGCTCGATCATCCGCTCCAGCTGACGGGCCATATCGTGGACGTCGTCGGGGTCGGCGAGGTAGCCGTTGTAGCCGTCGGTGATGGTCTCCGGAAAGTGGCCTACGCGGGTGGCCACGGCGGGCAACTGGAAGTTGTAGCTGATACTCTCCACGCCGGAGGGAGTGGCGTATTCGTAGAAAAGGACCACCGCATCGCTGGCCTGGAAGTATTTATGTACCTCCTCGTTGGCCACGAATTCATTTTTGACCATCACGCGGTCGCGGATGCCCAGCTCGTCGAGCAGTTCGAGGGGGCGGTACTCGCGCTCGTCGTCGGCCTTCTTGAGGAATACCTTTTTGGCTAGTCCGAAGGTTGCGTTTTTGAGTTTGGTGGTGAGCTTATCGCTCTGAAGCGTATCCCAGAAGGATTCCCCGCAGATGATGAGGCTGACATCATCGCGTTTTCCGGCAAGTTCCGCGAAGGCCCTGATCACGTGATGCAGGCCCTTATACTTCCGGATGAAGCCGAAGAAGAGGAAGACGTGCTCCCGCAGTCCGTGCTCCCGACGAAAAGCTTCGGCGTCGAAGTCGGCGCGCGGTGCAAACAGGTCGTATACCGGGTGGTACAGCTTGATCACCGGAGATGTCCCCGGCACCTGCGTCCGCGCCCCCGTTTCCGTCACGTCGAAGTGTTTGGTGGGGAAGAGTTCCTTCAGTTCCCCGACCGTCTTGTAGGCGTGGGCAATGAAGGTGTCCGCCGGTGAGATGCCGTAAGCGGTGAAGCGGCGGTCGAGGCTGCTGTTCTCCTTCTGGATCACGAAATGCAGGTCGAAGATCACCTCGATCCCCGCATGCTGCTTCAGCCGGCGGGCGATGTACCCCATGGGCAACCCCTGGATGGCGATGGCCCACTGGAAGATCACCTTGTCGGGCCTTAGTGCTACAATCTGCCGAACCGTCTCCTGCCAGCTCAGGGGATTATTGTAGTTGGTGAGGTACTGCACCTTGATGTTCGTGCCCTCCAGCAGGTCCACCTTACTGGTCTTATCCACGAACTCCCGCGGGATGATGGCCGGGTACTGCTGCGTCCAGCTCACGAGGTGCACCTCGCAATCCCCGCGCCGGTCCAGCGCCTTGGCCAGCGAGGTATTGTAGTTGGAGATGCCGCCTTTGAATTTGGGGCCCGGGCCGAAGCAGACTATGGTCAAGGGGTCAAGGGGTTAAGGGGTTAAGGGGTTAAGGGGTTAAGGGGTAAGGGGTTAAGGGGTTAAGGGGTTAAGGGGTAAGGTATACTACTTTTTTCCCTTTGCGGTTTTGCGGGCGGCATTCATGATCTTACTTATCTCTCGCCACTCCTTGCCCAGGGGTACAATGCCAGCCTTGTCCACCTTGATTTCAGACTCGTACAGAATTTCAAGCCAGAAAACGGTTTCATCCGCTTCCTCCACTACGATACTCATTTTGGCAAAAAAGTCCCGTCCCGATCTGGCCAGACAGGCAGCACGGTAATTGGCTGCAGCCGAAGTAGATGATTTAATGATCTGGTTGCTGATCACCCGCAGCGAGGTAGAGGGCTTACAGGCCTCGATATAGTTGATGATCGCGATTGCGGCTGCCGTGGTGCGCCGACGCATTTTATTAATGTAGATTTCCCGCTCGGAGGGTGACTTACCGTAGGGGGCATCAGGGTCATTGACCGAGAAGCTTTCGTCGTAGTTGCTGTCAATCCAATCAGGCATAAGGGTTTTGCCAATAAAATAACGGGATTCAAAAAATGAAGCTGCAGCCCCCTTCCCCCTTACCCCTTAACCCCTTACCCCTTAACCCCCTTCCCCCCTCTTCTGAGCCTCCAACACCCGCCGCATCCCCTCCCGCACGGAGATGCTGGCGCGCCAGCCCATATCGTGGACGTGGTCCATATTGGAGTAGCGGCTGAAGACGCCCACGGGCTTGTCGAGGAGCTGCTTGATCTCGGGGTCGTAGCCCTCGATGGCGCACATGGTTTTGATGATGTCGATGAAGGAGAGGAGCTCGCCGCGACCGATGTTGATGGCGGAGCCGTCGGTGACGCGGTCCATGGCCCAGAAGATGCAGTCGAGCACGTCGTCGATGTGCACGAAGTCGCGGCCCTGCCGCCCGGTGCCCCACACCTCCACCGGATCCTCACGGTTCGCGATGCGGTTGGCGATGGCGGGAATGGGGTAGGTGAGGTCCTGGTCTTCCCCATACCCGGAGAAGGGACGGATGCAGGTGACGCTGAGGTCGTAGTGCTCGGCGGCGGTCTTGGCGAGGAATTCGCCGGTGAGCTTGGACCAACCGTAGGTCATGTCCGGCTCGCCCATCTTCTTGAAGTTGATGTCCGACTCGGCCAGTGCGATGGCATCCCCTTCGGTCTGGAGATCGATGGGGTAGGCGGCGCTGCTGGAGGGATAAAGGGTACGGTCGGGCCGGTGCCGCGTGATCCAGTAGAAGAACTCGGCGTCGATGCTCAGGTCGAGGGCCACCTTCATCGGATCTCCCTCGATGGTGGAGCGGCCGCCCACGATGGCTGCGAAGTGGAAGACATCACTGAAGCGTTCGAAGTCCGGCGCGTAGTGCGTCTTGATGTAGGACTCATCCTCGATGATGTCCCGCAGGAACTTCCGAAAATCCTGGTGGAGGAAGAGCAGCCGCTCGTCCGGACCGAAGACCTCGAGCTCACCATCTTGCCGTACAGAGTCCACGTCCAGCCAGGTGGAGGGGTGAGTGCCTACGCTCAGGTTATCGACGAAGATGATTCGGTCGGAGGTAGTGGCGTAGAGCCGCTTGACCATGTTACGGCCTACAAATCCGCAGCCGCCGGAGACTAGGTGGTAGTTCACTTTCTGGAGGGGGTTAGGGGTGAGGGGGGGGGAAGGGGGGAAGGGGGGAAGGGGGGAAGGGGTAAAGGGGGTAGAGTAATGCGGGCCTTTACCCCGTAACTCCTTTACCCCATAACCCCTTTAAACCCCATAGCCCCTTTAAACCCCATAACCCCTTTAAAGATTAAAGGAAATGCCCTGAGCCAGCGGCAGTTCCGTGGAGTAATTGATGGTATTCGTCTGCCGCCGCATGTACACCTTCCAGGCATCGGAGCCCGATTCGCGGCCGCCGCCCGTTTCCTTTTCACCGCCGAAGGCTCCGCCGATCTCCGCGCCGCTGGTGCCGATATTGACGTTGGCGATGCCGCAGTCGCTGCCGGTAGCGCTCAGGAAGCGTTCGCTTTCGCGCATATTGGTGGTCATGATGGCGGAGCTTAGTCCCTGGGGCACGCTGTTCTGAATGGCGATGGCCTCGTCCAGGTCACTGTACTTCATCAGATAAAGGATGGGGGCGAAGGTCTCCTGCTGCGCCATCTGGCTGTCGGCGCTTACCTCGGCGATACAGGGCCGTACGTAACATCCAGAGCCGAGCCCGTCGATGCGTCCGCCTTCCACGATCATGTTTCCGCCTTCGGCTTGGATGCCTTCAATCGCCTTGAGATAGGTTTCTACCGAGCCCTCGTCGATGAGGGGGCCAACGTGGTTGCTTTCATCGAGGGGGTCACCGATGTGGAGTTGTCCGTAGGCTGCCGCGAGCTTGTCGCGTACCTCGTCGTAACGGCTCTCATGGATGATCAGGCGGCGGGTGCTGGTGCAGCGCTGACCGCAGGTGCCGACAGCGCCGAACAGGGCTCCGGTAAGCACCAGGTCCATGTCCGCAGATGGCGTGATAATGATAGCGTTATTACCTCCTAGTTCAAGTAGTGATTTACCCAATCGGGCGGCTACCGTCTGGGCCACGGCTTTACCCATCCGCGTGGAGCCAGTGGCGGAAATGAGGGGGATGCGGGTGTCCTTCGTCATTAGTTCGCCGATGGTGTAGTCGCCGTTCACGAGGTTGCTGATACCTTCGGGCAGGTCGTTGTCGGCGGCCACCTGGGCCCAGATGTTCTGGCAGGCTACGCCGCAAAGGGGGGCTTTCTCGCTGGGCTTCCAGACTACCACGTCGCCGCAGATCAGGGCCAGCATGGCGTTCCAGCTCCACACGGCCACGGGGAAGTTGAAGGCGGAGATCACGCCCACGATGCCGAGGGGGTGGTACTGTTCGTACATCCGGTGCAGCGGTCGCTCGGAGTGCATGGTGAAGCCGTGGAGTTGGCGGCTCAGTCCTACGGCGAAGTCGCAGATGTCGATCATCTCCTGTACTTCGCCCCAGCCCTCCTGGAGGCTCTTGCCCATCTCGTAGCTGACCAGGCGCCCTAGCGCGTCTTTGTGCTGTCGCAGGGCTTCGCCGTACTGCCGCACGATCTCCCCGCGGCGCGGGGCCGGTACGGTGCGCCAGTGGGCGTAGGCCTTCGTGGCCGTCTGGATGATCGCTTCGTACTGGGCGGGGGTGGTGACGCTCACCCGTCCGATGAGTTTCCCGTCGACGGGCGAATGGCTTTCAAGGTGTTGTTCGGGGTTGTGGTGGCCGGTCTGCCCGGTGCTGCTGCCGTCGTTGTCTTCGGCCAGGCCGAGTTCGCGGATGAAGTCCTTATTCATGATCGTATGCGGTTAGGGCCAGCAAAGGTAAGGAGCGGCCGGGTGGGGTTACCTGCCGGAGGGACGGAAGAATGCCGGGACAAATTTTTACCGCAACCCTTTTGAAACCGGGAGGCGGTATGTACATTTGCGACGCTTTAGCACTTTCGGCCCGGGAACTTTCCGTTTCGCGGGGCCGTTGGAAAGCATACCCGGAGACGTGGGTGAGTGGCTGAAACCACCGGTTTGCTAAATCGACGTACCCTAACCGGGTACCGCGGGTTCGAATCCCGCCGTCTCCGCCACGGGGCATAGCGCAGTCCGGTTAGCGTGCCTGCTTTGGGAGCAGGAGGCCCCAGGTTCGAATCCTGGTGCCCCGACTGGGAAAATTAAAGGGACGATCGCCTGCGGGGGATCGTCCCTTTCCTTTTTGGCGCCCCGCTTGGTAGCCCCCGACGGGTGGAGCGTGGCGCCTAAGAGCACATCCCGCGAAAGTTTGTGAATAATTTCTCCAAACATTATTCACCAGCGGAAGTTAGGATGCGAATTCAACCCAAATATGAGAAACATCGAGAGCCTCTACTCCTATACCGTTGGCCAGTACGAGGCCGTCGACCACCTGCTAAGCATGGGCGTAGGCGCCCACTTCGCCGCATTGGTGTTCTTTATACTCACTTCGCGCTTCATCGCGCCCCGCTACCGCACGGCTACGGCGCTGAGCTGCATCGTGATGGTTTCGGCCGGTACCATCCTGTACGGCCAGTCCGGACTCTGGGAAACCGCCTTCGACTACAATGAAGCCACCGGCCTCTACGAGCCGGCCAAGGCCACCTTCTCCAACGGCTTTCGCTACGTCAACTGGATGGTCACTATCCCGTGCCTCCTCACCCAACTGCTGCTCGTGCTCAACATCCGCGGCCACCAGCTCTTCAAGGATGCCTCCCTGCTCGTCCTGCTCGCTTGGGGCATGATCGTCACCGGCTATATCGGTCAACTCTACGAAACCACCGACCTGGGTGCCCTCACCCTGTGGGGAGCCATTTCCACCGTCTTCTTCATCGGCATGAACTGGATCGTGGGTACGCGCATCTTCCGCGGGGTCCAGGAAATGCCCGTGACGGCCTCCGGGGCCATGCGGAAGGTATTCTGGCTTATGATGTTTGCCTGGACGCTCTATCCCCTGGCCTATGCCGTTCCTTACTTCGCCCCCAGCGCGGAGGGCGTGGTGATCCGCCAGGCCTTCTTCACCGTGGCCGACGTCAGCTCCAAGGTGATCTACGGACTCATGATCACCTTCATCGCCCTGCAGCGCAGTGCCGCCGAGGGCTTCGAACCCGCCATGCAGGTGACCGACCTCGCCCCACAACAGGGAATCGTAGCCAGCTAAGCTCCCTCCGTGCTCCATCCCCTTCTGCGCGTGCGTGACCTGCTGCGATCCATCGCCAGTCTCCCCGCCCTGATCTTCCTGGCCTTCGTCGTCTTAGCCTTTGTCCAGCTGGGTACGACCGACGACGGCCAGGACCTGCCGGACTGGCTGCAGCAGTTCAATATCAGCGACCTGGATACCGTACGGACGATCCTGGCGGCGGTGATCACCGGGGTGTTCACGCTCACGATCTTCGCCTACACCATGGTGATGAACGTGATCGACCGCTCGATCAGTTCCTACTCGCCACGACTGCTGCCGCTGATCCTCTCGGAACGTTACCACCAGGAGATCCTGGGGGTAGGCTCCGGTACCATCGCCCACAGCGTCATTCTATTGCTGGGCGTAGCGGAGCCCCCGGATGCCGCCCGCCCTCCGGTACTGGCCGCGGCCAGCTCGGGCTTTTTCGCCCTGCTCAGCCTGATGCTGTTCATCTATTTCATCCACCGCGTTTCGCGCAGCATCCATATCAACGTGCTGTTGCGCAAGTCCTTCGAGCATACCCTCAGACGGATGCACGAAATCACGGGACAGCGTGGTCGACTGGTGCAACTGGATGTCCCGGACGGCGGCCCCCCGCTGACCCCCCTGGTCTTCGCCGACCGCTGCGGCTATCTCGACGAGATCGACCTCGACGGGCTGTGTCGCCTGAGCACCAAGAGCGGACAGGCCCTGCAACTCGTGCCGCGGGCCGGCGCCTTTGTTTTCGCCGGCGAGGAAGTACTCCGCGCGGCGGGTGACCGGCCCATTGATCCCGATCAGGCCGCCGGCTTTTTCACGATCAGTGCCAACGAGCCCATTGATACCTACGCCACCGGTTTCCGCCACCTGGTCGAGGTGAGTATCAAGGCCGCCAGCCCGGCCATCAACGATCCAGCCACGGCCATGACGGCCGTGAATTACCTGGGGCAGCTGTTTCAGTCGCTGGTCGAGGTACCGGAACACAATGCCGCGGAGGACACCAAGGGCGGCGGTGTGGTCTATCTCAACGACTGGACCTACGCCGACCTCCTCCACAGCTGCTTCCGTGAGCTACGATGCTACCTGGACTCCGATCCCTGGGGCGTGGACGTCATGCGCAAAAACCTGCTCCGTATCGAGGAGGCTTGTGTGGCATCCGACCGCGGAGCGGCGGCGGCCACCGCCCGCCGGGAAGTGGAGCTGCTGCTCGACAAACCGGACTAATCCCACCGCATCGCATCCTCCGCAAACACCCGACGCAGGTAGTCGACCAGGTGATCCGCGTCGCGGCGGCCGAAGCAGAGCGGCGGCTTGATCTTGAGCACGTTTTCGTGGGGGCCGTCCGTGCTCATCAGGATACCCAGTTCCCGCATCCGGTTCTTGAGGTAGGCGGCGGGCGGGGACGCGGGTGCCAAGGCCTTTCCCGCAAGCTCGAACCCGAGAAAAAGGCCCGCCCCCCTTACGTCCACGATGAGGTCACGCTCCTGCTGCAATTCCCGCAGCAAGTCGGTCAGGTAGCGGCCGGTATCCGCGGCCTGCTCCTTTAGTCCTTCCTCCCGCAACACCTTCAGTACGGAAAGACCGGCCGCGGCACTCACGGGATTGCCGCCGAAGGTGTTGAAGTATTCCATCCCGTTGGCGAATGCCCGGGCGACCCCTTCCGTACACACCACCGCCGCCAGCGGGTGTCCGTTACCGAAGGGTTTACCGACCGTAACGATGTCCGGCACCACGCCGTGCGCCTCGAAGGCCCACCAGTGATCGCCGACCCGCCCCAGGCCGGTCTGTACCTCATCCGCAATGGTGACGCCGCCCGATGCTCTGACCAGCCGGTACACCTCCGCCAAATACCCTTCCGGTAGCACCACCTGACCTCCACAACTGATGATGGATTCGCCGATAAAGGATACCGGCCCGGGGCCGAGATCCGCGGGCGGGAGCACATTCGCGCCGCGTAAGCGGTCCGGCAGCGGCAGCAGGAGGGTATCGGCGGGCCGGCCCCGTCCACCGCGGCGATCGAACTTGTAGCTGCTCACTTCGATGGTGCGGGATGAGTTGCCGTGGTAGCCCATTTCGAAGGCCGCCACGCGGCGGTTGCCGGTGACCGCCTCCGCCATCCGCAGCGCAAGTTCGTTGGCCTCGGTGCCTGAATTGACGAAGTGTACCACCGAAAGCGCGGGGGGAAGCAGGGCCACCAGCGCCTCGGCGAGGTGCAGCACCCCGTCGTGCAGGTAGCGGCTGTTGGTATTCAGGACGGCGGCCTGCTGCTGGATCGCTTCCGCGACCAGGGGGTGCTCGTGGCCTACATGCGCCACGTTGTTGACCGTATCGAGGTAGCGCCGCCCCGTCGAGTCGTAAAGGTACTGCCTCGCACCGCGGAGGATCTGCAGCGGCTCCGCATAGGAGACCGAGAGGCCATACCCCAGCGCGTGTTGCCTGCGGGTAAGCAGGGCTTCGACCGGTTGGGGTCGGTCCACCTCAGCCGGCACGGGGGAGGGGAGTAGGGTGCGTGGGTCGGGACAGATCCCGAGCCATACGTCGCGGGTATCCGGGTAGGCAACGCCGGGGTAGTCGGCATCCTGTCCGAGCAGGTCGAGGCTGACCTGGAAGTGCAGGTGGGGAGGCCATCCGCCGTTCTCCTCCCGGCCGCCGAGCCTGGCGATGGGTTGTCCCCCCTGCACCCGCGTACCCGCCCCCATACCCTCCAGCGAATCGGCCGAAAGGTGACCGTACAGGGTATAAAAGGTCAGTAGCGGAACCGGATCGTGGCGCAGGAGGATCGTGGTGCCGTAACCACCCTCCGTGGGGTCGAAGCCGCTATGCTGTACCGTGCCGGCGAGGGGAGCGTACACGGTGCCGCCGGGTTCGCGGGTCCAGAAGTCGAGTCCTAAGTGCACGCTGCGCCATCGCGGGCCGCGGTTCCCTTCCCCGCAGAAGTCGTCGGTGGTGTAGACCGGCCTCGTCGCCCCGTAGCCTCCCGTAGCCAGGTCCGCGCCGTGGTCTTCGAGATGGCGCCGTACCCGCACTACGAAGCGGGACAGGTCCTCGAAGTTGCGGTTGAGGCCGAGAACCCGGCTGCCAACCCCCAGGTCCATGGGAAGAATGCGGGACGGGAGGTTCATCACGGCATGCAGGGGCGGAGCGGATTCGGCCCAGCGGTGGTAGGCCGCCGCGGCGGGGTGGGGCGGCAGGCCGGCACCGGCGCGGAAGGTGGCCTCGGCGAG
>JBGTHX010000394.1:0-9213 GCA_041746055.1 Lewinella sp.
TTTGGTGAGCAAATCTTGGTGCTCGCTTCTGAAAGCAGCCTCGATGTGGCTTGGTCCATAAGACAGCACCCGGTCGAATCCCCCAATCCGGGATCCCGTTAGCGAATTTTTTCGCTGGGCGGACCGAAAATTGTGATCCGCGTAGTTGAGCAGGGTTATGATTGCCATGTTGCCATTTTACCTTGGAATTTCTGGTAGCTACTGGGTCCGCGTGTCCCGGAACAGGTTTTCAAGCCGGTCCTCCAGCTGAAGGTAAAATGCGTAAATGAGTGCTGCGGCTTCGGGTAGAAAGCGGGGCTGCTGGGCGAATGCAGCCGGTGCACCCGGATGGGCCAGCAGCGTTTTCAGCCTTCCTTCAAAATCCGATGGGTGTCGCGGGTCGTAATGCATGATCGCTTCGGGGTTCAGGATACCAGGCTCGGGCGCCCCGCCGCCGCCCCAGTAGAGGGGGATGCAGCCGGATGCGATGGCATGGAATATTTTCTCAGTCACGTAACCGGGGCAGTCACTGTTTTCCGGGCAAATATTGAAGGGATATTGCCGTAGGTATCTGAGCTTATCAGTCCACATGGGTCCGGCGGGACTTCCAGCCTCACCTCCGAAATTTCCTCCGTAGTGCACCGTGCCGAATTTCTCAAAGGAAGCAGCCATCATCCGGCGGATCCCCGAATCATCGTGGCGGGCTACTAAACTAGCAGAGGCAGGCGGACGCTTCCCGGTATCTGCGGCTAGGTGCTGCCATTCTTTGAGCAGTGAGTCGATCGACTCCAGCGTGGCGTGCGAAGGAAAGCACATTAGAAGCCAAAGGGGGAGGCGCAGGTAGTTGCCCGCGTCGACTGAATCAAACCCCAGCGCAAGATCCACCTCGGGTAATAGGTGGTCGGCGTAGGCGGGGAATCGGGTCAGATTCTCGCCGGTAAAGAAGATGCACAGATCGCAGTTTGTCGCGGTTAACCTGCCGCGGTCGCCGAATACTGAAATGAATCGGATCCGCCGGGAACGGCTGAGTTGCTTCAGTCGCGGACGCTGCGTAAACTGATACAACCAAAAGGTACCGGGGTCTTCACACCGCCACCAGTTATAGAAGGCATAGCCATATCGCCTCAGTGTGAATGCCTGATAGCGATCACTGCGCCACTGCCGGACCTTACTGCTGAGGTATCGATATCCTTTTTTCACACCTTCGTTCGCCCAGTCAGGCGTTAACTCACCGCCCGAAGCAGCTGATCTTGATCTGTTCGGTGCGGATCGTATTGCTGAGGTGGCCGGCCTGATCCCGCATGGAAATGGACAACGAGAAGGTATCCACGGGGTAAGCAGGATCCTGGGCCGGAAACCGACCATTGTACACGCAATTGACCTGCCCGGTATTGATGAGGGTAAAGAAAACATCGCCGCTGATGCCGTTTCCGGTGCCTTCCCGGGGTATCGGGGGCAGGGCCAGCGGAGTGATGAGATTCGGAAACCGGCTGTCCACGTAGAAGATGTCCGTGCTGTCCACCGAACTGAGGTCACCATCGCCGTCGGTAAAACTGAACTGGAAAGTGACGCTGTCGGAAATTCCGGTTATCTGTGCGTAGATGCTGTCCTTGTTCACCCCTTCGTATTGGATAACGGGCTCCTCGGGATAGTCGGGGGGCGTCACGCAGGAAGCCAACACGAAAGTGGCGGCAAGCAACCAAAGGGCTAAGCGGATGTATTGCATGGCAGATAAACGGTTAACTATGACGCGAGAGCAGCTCGCCGAGCGGATCAGGAAGGTGACGCCCGTGAAATTCGGAGCGCTGGCACTCGACGTGTTCCGGTACCAGGCGACCCACAACCCTATCTACGCCGAATACCTTGAATTGTTGCAAGTGGACCCCCGTCGGGTAATGCGCCGGACCGACATTCCCCACCTTCCGATCGCCCTCTTTAAATCCCGGCCGCTGCGCACCGGTGACTGGGAGCCCTCGCTCACCTTTACCAGCAGTGGTACTACCGGCGCCACCACCAGCCGCCACGAGCTGCGCAGCGAAGACTGGTACCGCGAGAACGCCGCCCGTACGGTTGAGGCACGGTACGGCCCCCTGGCCGGCCGGGTGGTCCTCGCCCTTCTGCCGGCCTACCTGGAGCGGGGGGGATCCAGTCTGGTGTACATGGCCCGGGACTTCATGACCCGCAGCGGAGACGGCCGGTCCGGCTTTTTCCTGGATGACCTGGCCAGGCTCGCTACCCGCCTGGCGGAACTGCGGGAGGCCGCCGTGCCCACCCTGTTGCTGGGGGTAAGTTTCGCACTGCTCGATCTGGCGGAGCAGTTCCCACAGCCCCTGGGTCGTACCCTCATCATGGAGACCGGGGGTATGAAAGGTCGTCGTCGCGAGCTCACCCGCCCCGAACTCCATCGCACGCTGTCGCAAGCATTCCGGGTGCCTGATATCCACAGCGAGTACGGGATGACGGAGCTCCTCTCCCAGGCCTACGCTCCCGCCGCCGGTCGCTTCCTGCCCGGCCCTACCCTCTCGGTGACCCCGCGCGATATCACCGATCCTTTCACGCCCGCTCCCCGTGGGCGCTCGGCGGCGCTCAACCTCACCGATCTCGCCAATCTGGACACCGCGAGCTTCATCGCCAGCGATGACCTGGGGCGGGTGTACACCGACGGCTCGTTTGAAGTGCTAGGCCGCCTGGACCATTCCGATATCCGGGGTTGTAACCTGCTGGCAGGAGATGTGTGAGGCAAATTCAGTGCTGATTCAGTAATTGTCTGAATAACATTTATATTCGCCGGCATGAGCCGATCACTACTAATCCACCTGTGCCTTTTTTCCCTGCTGCTGGGGACCTTGTCCGTCCGAGCCCAGGACGTCACCGTAACGGTGCAGGGTGACAGCAGCAAATACCAGATCAGCCGCCATATTTACGGCCACTTCGCCGAGCACCTTGGGCGCAACATCTATGACGGCTTCTACGTGGGCGAGGACAATACCACCATCCCTAATACGGATGGGGTACGCAATGACATCATCCAGGCCCTCAAGGACCTCAAGATCCCCAACCTCCGCTGGCCGGGGGGCTGCTTCGCGGATACCTACCACTGGAAGGACGGCATCGGACCCAAAGAGGACCGGCCGAGCATCGTCAATCAATGGTGGGGCGGCGTAACCGAAGACAACAGCTTCGGTACCCACGACTTCCTCAACCTCTGCGAGGTACTCGAAACCGAGCCCTACCTCTCCGCCAACGTCGGCAGCGGTACGGTGCAGGAAGTAGCCGACTGGCTGCAGTACGCCACCCATCCCGAAGGCAGCCCCATGGCCAAGCTCCGCCAGGAGAACGGCCGCGAAGCACCCTGGAACGTCAAGTACTGGGGCGTAGGCAACGAAGCCTGGGGCTGCGGCGGCAACATGACCGCAGAATTCTACTCCGATGTCTACCGCCGGTACGCCACGTTCATGAACGACTGGAACCCCGGTGACTCCACCGGTGTATACCGGATCGCCTCCGGTGCCTCCGGCGGAGATTACCACTGGACGGAAGTGCTCATGCAGAATATCCCCAAACCCCTCATCGAAGCGGTGGCGCTGCACCACTACGCCGTGACCAACTGGCAGGACAAGGGCCCCTCCACGGAGTACGACGAGGCCCAGTACTTCGGCTCCATGCGCGAAGCGCTGAAGATGGAGGAGTTCGTCACCCGCCATTCGGAGATCATGGACAAGTACGACCCGGAAAAGCAAGTCGACCTGTTCGTGGACGAATGGGGCGGCTGGTACAACGTGGAGCCCGGCACCAATCCCGGCTTCCTCTACCAGCAGAATACCATGCGGGACGCCATGATCGCCGGCGCCACCCTGAACATCTTCAACAACCACGCCGACCGGGTCAAAATGGCCAACCTGGCCCAGGCCGTCAATGTGCTGCAGGCGGTGATCCTCACCGAAGGCGAGAAGATGATCCTCACCCCGACCTACCACGTCATGAAGATGTACGCCGTACACCAGGACGCCGACCTGCTACCCGTCAGCTTCTCCGACGAGGTAACCTATAGATTTGGAGAGGAGGAGTTACCCGCCATCTCGGTCTCCGCTTCCCGCGACGCATCCGGTACGGTCCATATTTCACTGGTCAACATCGCCGCCTACGAAAGTCACCAGGTATCCCTGGCACTGGAGGGCGTCGACGCCGGGAATGTCAGTGCGCAGATCCTCGTCTCGGACGAGCTACAAGACTATAACGACTTCGATTCTCCCGATAAGATCAGCCCCCAGTCCTTCTCGGATTACAGCTCCCAGGACGGCCGGATCTCCGTCACCCTGCCCCCCTTCTCCGTGGTGATGCTTACGCTGGAGTAAGCCGCCCGGCCGGCCAAGCCGGCTAAATCGTTCTCCAGCTCAGGTCCGATTGCCTACATTTGACCGGTCGGGAGACTGGCGGTTGCCGTATTCCCTACACGGACCTCGCCTGAGAATGAGCAATAACAGAAAGAAGCAAGTAACCATCTACGATCTAGCCACGGAGCTTAACGTAGCCCCTTCCACGGTATCGCGCGCCCTGAAGGATCACTTTAGCATAGGGAAGGAGACGATCACGGCCGTTAAGGAACTGGCCCTCAAGCGAGGCTACCGCACGAACACCCTGGCCTCCAACCTGCGCAGGCAGCAGACCACCACCATCGGAGTGCTGGTCCCCTGGATCAATCACCCCTTCATCTCGAACCTGATCTCCGGGATCGAGGCCGAAGCCCGGTCCGCCGGGTACGACGTTATCATCTCCCAGTCCCAGGACTCCTACAAGAATGAGGTGGCCAACGCCAAGGCGCTGTTCAGCAGCCGGATCCACGCCCTCATCGTTTCCCTGGCCATGGAGACGACCAACTATGACCACCTCACCGAGATCATGCAGAGCGGCACCCCGGTGGTCTTCGTGGACCGCGTACCCCAGAAGATCGAGGGTTACCGGGTGATGATCGACAACTTCCGGACGGCCCGGGAAGCGACCCAGCACCTCATCGATCAGGGATGCCGGAGGATCGGTCTGCTCGGCGGCTCGCGCGACCAGGTCATCTATCAGGAGCGGGAGTACGGCTACCGCATGGCCCTGCAGGATAACGGGATCGCAGTGGATGAGGACCTGGTCCTGGCGTCCAACCGCCTGAGCCTGGAGGAGGGCCTGCAGTTTACCCGCCACCTGTTTGAGGACGGCTTCCAGCCGGATGGCATCTTCAGCACCATGGATATAGCGGCGGTCGGCGCCATCAAGTACGCCCACTCCGCCGGCATCAAAGTCCCCGAGGAACTGGCCATCATCGGCTTCAACGACGACCCCGTCTGTGAGATCATCGAGCCGCAGTTGTCCTCCATGTCCCACCCGGCCGCAGAAATGGGCCGCCGGGCCCTCCAGCAGGCCCTCCGCATTGCCAACCCCAAGACGCCGCGGCCCCCCAGCATGGTAAACCTCGACACCGGCCTGGTCGTCCGCCCCTCCTCCCTGCGCCGGGGTTGAGTCCCCGCACCTGCGCCCCCGCCCGGTTATCTAAAACAAAGTCGCTCACACAATCGATTTCGTTGGTGGGTAAAAACGCTTACCTTGGCGCTACCATCCAGCTGCCTCCGGTAGCACCCACCCACTTACAAGAAGTCTGACATGCCGCAACCGTACTCCCTCCGATTCCCGACCTTCCTGTTCCTCGCCGGTGCCCTGGCCTCCTGCGCCGGGACGATTTCTACTCCCCCTACCGAAGCGAATACTCCGGCTTCCCTGCCCTCTCTGGCCGAGGTATACGCCGACAATTTCTATATCGGTGCGGCGATCAATATGGCCCAGATCAGCGGCAGGGATACCGCCGGACTGCGGGTACTTGCCGCCGATTTCAACTCGGTCACCCCCGAGAACGTCATGAAGTGGGAGGAGATCCAGCCCGGCGCCGACACCTATAACTGGGAACCGGCCGATGGCTACGTCGAACTGGGCGAGCGCGAGAACATGTGGATCGTGGGCCACAACCTGGTCTGGCACAGCCAGCTGCCCGCCTACGTGAGCGAGACCACCGACCCCGACCAGTTGCGCACCTATATGGAGCAGCACATCCGCACCGTGGCGAGCCGCTACGCCGGCCGGGTCGACGGCTGGGACGTCCTCAACGAAGCCCTGAATGAGGACGGCACCTACCGGGAATCGGTCTTCTACAAGCTGCTGGGCGAGCAGTACATCGTCGATGCCTTCCGGCTGGCGGAGGAAGCCGCCCCCGGCACGGAACTCTACTACAACGACTACAACCTCAACAATCCCCAGAAGCGGGAGGGGGCTGTGCGCATCGTCAAACTGCTCCAGGACAAGGGCGTGCGCATCGACGGCGTCGGTATGCAGGGCCACTACAACCTCAACGGCCCGCCCATCGAGGAAGTGGAAGCCAGCATCGAAGCTTATGCCGCCACCGGCGCGAAGGTGATGATCACCGAACTCGATCTTACCACCCTGCCCAATCCCTGGGACCTCCAGGGCGCGGAAGTCAACCAAAACTTCGAGGGGGATTCCACGATGAACCCCTACGCCGCCGGACTACCGGACTCCGTCTCCACGAGGATCGCCGACCGCTACGGCGAACTGTTCGAACTCTTCCTCAAGCACGACGATGCCATCACCCGCGTGACCTTCTGGGGGGTCAACGATGCCCAGACGTGGCTCAACAACTGGCCCATCCGCGGCCGCACGAACTACCCGCTGCTCTTCGACCGGCAGTCCCAACCGAAGGAGGCCTACACCCGCCTCGTAAGCCTGAAGAAGTAAGCGCCCGATGTCCGTACAAAACCATAAGCTCTCCGTAACCGAGAAGGTAGGTTATGCCCTCGGCGACCTGTCGGCCAACCTGATCTTTCAGACGCTGGTCACCTTCATCGCCTTCTTCTACACCGACGTTTACGGCATTCCCGCCGGGTGGGCCGCCTTTATCATCTTCTGGGCCGGCATCCTGGGCGGCGCGGTCTTTACGCCGATTATGGGCGCGATCGCGGACCGTACCCGCACCCGCTGGGGCAAGTTCCGGCCCTGGGTGCTCTGGACGGCCATCCCCTTCGGCGTCATCGTGATGCTGACCTTCGCCACGCCGGACTTCGCGCCGACGGGCAAGCTGATCTACGCCGGCGTGACCTACCTGCTGCTGGTCATGATCTACTCGGCCAACAACCTGCCCTACAGCGCCCTCAGCGGGGTACTCACGGGCAGTATGTCGGAGCGCAACAGCCTGTCGAGCTACCGCTTCGTGGCCGTTATGGTCGCCCAGTTCATCATCCAGGTGCTGGTGCTGCCGATCGTGCTGATCCTCGGTGACGGCGATAAGGCCGTGGGCTTCGAGCGCACCATGACCATCCTGGCCTGCGCCGGGGTGGTCATGTTCTTCATCACCTTCCTCACGACCCGGGAACGGGTGATCCCCCGCCCCGAGCAGGAATCGAGCGTGAAAAACGACCTGAAAGACCTGTCGCGCAACCGCCCCTGGCTCATCATGCTGGCCCTAACCACGCTGGTATTCGTGGCCCTCGCCCTGAAGGGAGGATCCTACGTGTATTACTTCTCGGAGTACATGCATGAGGCTGCGCTGGTGGCCTTCCTGGAGCAGATCGGCTTCAATAACTTCATCGACGGCCTAAACCGCCTGCTCACCGGTATGGGGCTCACCGAGTTCCGCTGGCCGGAGGACCCCGCCACTTCGGCCTTCAGCCTCTACAACGCCACGAGCATCATCTGCCAGATCACCGGCATCTTCTTCAGCAAGGGGCTGGCCGACCGCTTCGGCAAACGGAATGTCTTCGGCATCGGACTCTTCATCTCCACCCTTTTCCTGCTGGTGTACCTCGTGTTCCCGCCCGATGCGGTGGGACTGGTCTTCCTGGCGCAGATCGGTCACGGCCTGGCCTACGGCGTCACCGTACCGCTACTGTGGGCCATGATCGCCGACGTGGCCGACTACTCGGAGTGGAAGAACAACCGGCGGGCCACCGCCATTATCTTCTCCGCGATGATCTTCGGCCTGAAGGTCGGACTGGCCATCGGCGGGGCCCTGGTGGCCATTCTGCTCTCGGCGTACGGCTATCGGGCCGGTCTGGCCGAGCAATCCGCCGATACCGTGTCCGGCATCCGGCTGCTGGTGAGTCTCTTCGCTTCCCTACCCTTCCTGATCGGCTGCGGGCTGCTGTTCTTCTACGAGATCAACAAGGACCTGGAGAACCGCATCGAGCGGGACCTGCTGGTGAGCCGTGCCGAGAACGTCGCCTAATCCTTACTTCAAAAATTCCCTACCCTATGGACCAGGAACCCGATTACACCGAACTCGAAGGCAAGGCGCTTTCCGACCCGCTCGTCACCCACATCTACACCGCCGATCCTTCGGCCCACGTCTTTGAAGGGCGCATCTACATCTATCCATCCCACGACATCGACGCCGGCATCCCGTTCAACGACAACGGCGACCACTTCGGCATGGAAGACTACCACGTGCTCTCGATGGACGCTCCCTTTGGCGAGACCACCGACCACGGCGTGGCCCTCCACGTGCAGGACGTCCCCTGGGCCTCCCGGCAGATGTGGGCGCCCGACGCTGCGGAAAAGAACGGTACCTACTACTTCTACTTTCCGGCCCGCGACCGGGAGGGCCGCTTCCGCATCGGCGTAGCCACCGGCGACCAGCCCGAAGGCCCCTTCACCCCCCGGCCGGAGGCTATACAGGGGAGCTACTCCATCGACCCGGCCGTGTACGCTGATGACAACGGGGCGTACTATCTCTACTTCGGCGGCCTCTGGGGCGGTCAGTTGCAGGAGTACCGGGACAACCGCTACTCCCCCGACCACACCGAACCAACGGGCGACGCGCGCGCCCTTGGCCCCCGCGTGGCCCGCCTGACGGACGATCTGCTGGAATTCTCGGAGACGCCGCGGGAGATCGAGATCCTCGACGAGCAGGGGCTACCCCTGCTGGCCGGCGATAACGACCGCCGCTTCTTCGAAGCCGCCTGGATGCACCGGTACGGGGGCACGTACTACTTCTCCTACTCCACCGGCGACACCCACTTCATCTGCTACGCTACGGGGCAGTCGCCCTACGGCCCCTTCACCTACCGCGGCCGCATCATGGAGCCGGTCATCGGCTGGACCACCCACCACTCCATCTGCCAGGTCGGGGAGCGCTGGTTCCTCTTTTACCACGATTCCGTACTTTCCGCCGGCGTCACCCACCTG
>JBGTHX010000395.1:0-3463 GCA_041746055.1 Lewinella sp.
ACGTCGGATTGAAGAAATGAAAGATAGCTAACCCTTCAGGCCAAAGCCACTGTCCATTTCGGTGAGCACCTCCAAAGGGGGAAGGGGTTAAAGGGGTTAAGGGGTGAATTGGTGATTACCAGCGTTATTTCGCAACCCGCAACCCGCAACCCGCAACCCGCAACCCGCAACCCGCAACCCACATGCACCAAATCACCACCCACCGGCCCACCAGGCTCTTCATCTACCTCTCCGGCTTCTTCGTGGCGAACGCGTTGGTAGCCGAGCTGATCGGGGTGAAGATCTTTGCCCTCGAGGATACCCTCGGTATCGGGCCCTGGAATTTTAACCTCTTCGGACAGGTCGGGGCGCTACAGTTTAGCGCGGGCGTGCTGCTGTGGCCGGTGGTATTCGTGATCACCGACCTCCTAAATGAATACTACGGCGAGCGCGGGGTGCGGCTGCTCAGCTATTTCACGGTGGTACTGATCGGCTATGCCTTCGTGATGATCTTCCTGGCGATCCAGCTGGAGCCGGCGGACTGGTGGAGGGCGGGGGCGCAGGTGCAGGGGGTGCCCGACAACCAGGATGCCTTCCGGGTCACCTTCGGGCAGGGGCTGTTCATTATCGTGGGCTCGTTGACTGCCTTTCTGGTGGGGCAGTTGACGGACGTCATGGTGTTTCACCGCATTCGGGAGCGGACGGGCGAGAAGTGGCTCTGGCTGCGGGCCACCGGGTCCACCCTGGTGAGCCAGCTGGTGGACAGCTTCGTGGTGATCTATATCGCTTTTAAGGTCGGTCCGGAACTCTTCGGCGGCGTTTCCGAGCCGTGGCCGTGGTCGCGGCTGCTGGCGGTGGGGACGGTACAGTACATCTTTAAATGTATGATGGCCATTTTGCTCACGCCGGTGATCTACGGCTGCCACGCCGTGATCGACCGCTACCTGGGCATCGAGCGGGACCCGAAGGTCACCTGATCGGCGCGCGGTGCTCGTCCCACAAGCCGACGAGCACCGCCTCACCCCGGCGGTCGATCCGCAAGCCCCCGTAGCGGACGTTCTGGTAGCGGTCCGCGGTACCCTCCGGAATGAAATAGCTCTCGGGCCCCAGGAGGATGGACCCGTTTCTCACGGCACCCGCGCGCCGCCGCCGCACCCGGAGGAGGTGTTCGCCGGCCGACAGGGGTTCGGGGGCGTCCTGAATCCGCCCGAAATGGGCCACGCCGTCGGGGTCACGGGTAAAGATCAGGTAGCCGCGCGGGGGAATTTCGGTACGCTCCGGCAGCGACCCGATGGCGTAGTTCAGTTGCAGGTAATCGCCCTGTACGAGGGAGCGGCGGGAGCTCGGGTCCAGCTCGAAGAGGCTCAGCTCGCCGTCTTGAAGGATACCCTCCTTTTCGGTGACGTACCAGCCGGCGTACACCAGCACCGCCAGTGCCGCCACGGAAAGCAGCAGTCGGTCACGCTTCTTCACGGGGCGGGAAGTTGTGGCGGATCAGATAATAGGTAGCCAGCAGCAGGGCGCCGGCTCCCATGAGGATCAGGGACTTGTCCAGCAGGTTCCACCGGAGGTCATAGTACGACTGACCGGTGAAGTAAATCAGGCCGCTGACGCCCAGCCCCGCCCCCAGGGCGTGCTGGTTGCGATGGCTGAGCAGTAACAGCAGTATGCTCCCCAGGAACGGTACGGCTATGGATCCCGGAATGACCGTGTGGGGTACTATCCAGTCGGCCCAGTGCAGCCACACCAGACTCAGCAGCAAACCGGTAACCAGTCCGGTGCGCACCGGGGCCAGCCGGCGGCTGCGGATGAGGCGGGCTTCCAGAAACGTCACCGCCACCACCCCCGCCAGCGTCACCCCCACCGCGAGCCAGAGCCACCCCGCTCCCTCGCGGGATACGTGCAGGAAGAGCAGACAGGCCGGTACCGATACCGTCGCCAGGAACACCAGGTAGTAATTCCGGGTTGCCGCCAACGTCATGGCCGCCAGCGCCAGCACTACGCCCGCCAGCTGCGGGTCGGAAAAGTCGGGGGGTAATCCCACCACGGTGAGTCCCACCCCCACGAGGTAGCCGCAGACGGTGATGGTGGCCAGAAAGGCCTGCCGCCGCTGCCGGCCGAGCCAGATGGTGACGGCCACCAGGGCGAGGCCGAGGGCCACCGACACGACGGGCTGCGTCAGGAGATCGGTGAGCCAGAGGAAGAGCAGGAAGATGAGGCTGGACACGAAGCCTCCCAGTCCGGAAAGTACCCGCACCGACCGCTCGGTGTCGTCGTCGTCACGGCCCGAGAGGTCCGCGGCCAGGGCCTCCCGGTCGGCGGTAAAGGGGGTCTCCGCCCGCTCGCGCCAGCGATCGATCCGGTCATCCATCACGCCAGCGCCGGTTGAGGGTGTTGAGCTGCTGGGCGAGGAGGGTCACCCCCATCAGGAGCACCGCCCCGGCCAGCAGGAAGCTGTTCACGAAGGGAGCCCAGCGCAGCAGCAAAAAGGTGAGGGTGATCAGGCTGCCGCCGCCCACGAGCGCCAGGTAGTAGATGGACCGTTGCCGCAATCCCAGCAGCACCCAGCCCGCGTAGGCCGCCCCGGCGAGTATCACGGTAAAGAGCAGCTGCCGCGGCCGCTCGTCGTAGGAGCCGGCACTGACGTTCACGGTCGCGACGATGACCGCCCAGAAGGCTAGGAAGCGCAGGTGCCAGTCAAAATCGGCCCGCGACCGGAACGCAGCCCAGATCGCCAGCCACGCCAGCAGGTTGAAGCCGAAGAGCAGCATCCCCGAGACCAGGTAGGTAAGCTCTACGCCCAGCTGCTGGGTGTAGGTGATGAAGGTGACGTTGACCAGCACCACGAAGAGCAGCCAGAGCGGTGCGTAGTGGAGTGCCGCCACCCAGGGCAGGGCGAGCAGCGACCAGACCAGGAATAGGTCGTAAGCGTTGGCGCCAGTCTGGTACACCTGACCGAGTACCGCCACCACCGCCCCGATCAGTACCGCCGCCGCGGTGAGCACCACCCGGCGCACCTCGGCCGGCAGGGGCGCGAATAGTCCGGCGGCTGCCGAGACCGTGAAGGCCGTGAGGGCCGTGGCAATTTTCGCGGTTCCCGACACCGCTGCCCAGTTGTACGCGAAGAAGAAAAAGAGGCCGCTAACCAGGAAGGCCGCGCCGGCCCCGAGCAGCAGGTATTGCCCGAGCCGCCGCCAATCGCCTCGGTCGGCGTAGACCTCCGTCCGGAGGGTCCGGTCGATATCCTCCCGCCGCCAGTTGCTGTGGCGGGCCAGGAGGTGAATGAGGTAGCGGGGATCGTCGTGCACGCGCTTAAGGTACTCCAACGGGGCGGATCAGGCGAGGGCGCCGGTGACGGCCTCGAGAAAGGCCCGCAGGCGCCGGAAGTAGGCCTCTCCTCCCACTTCGGTGATATTGTCGTGGCCGGCGCCGGGCAGCACGTACAGGTCCTTGTAGCGGCTGCCGAGGGCCGCGTAGAGCCGCC
>JBGTHX010000396.1:0-2288 GCA_041746055.1 Lewinella sp.
AGGACGGCCGCTTCAGTTCCAAGGACGTGGCCTCCGAGCTCGATAAGCTCAAGGCCCAGTCCGTAGACGGCATCATCCTCGACCTCCGCAACAACGGGGGCGGATCGCTCCGCGACGTGGTCGACATGACCGGATTCTTCATCCCGGAAGGCCCGGTGGTGCAGGTTGCCGGCCGCGGGGGCAGCAAGGAAGTGCTCAAGGATAAGGACCGCCGCGTCCAGTACGACGGCCCCGTCGTGGTGCTGGTCAACCAGTACTCCGCCTCGGCCAGCGAGATCCTCGCCGCCGCCCTCCAGGACTACGGCCGCGCCGTGATCGTGGGCAGCAACTCCACCTTCGGCAAGGGTACCGTACAGCGCTTCATCGACATGGACCAGACCGTAGCCGGACACAACGAGGTAAAGCCCCTCGGCACCGTAAAACTCACGATGCAGAAGTTCTACCGCATCAACGGCGGCTCGACCCAGCTCCGCGGCGTAGTTCCCGACATCATCCTGCCCGACAGCCGCTCGCTGCTCGAGACCGGTGAGAAGGAGCAAGCCGCTCCCCTCGCCTGGACGGAGATCGATCCCGCTAACTACGCCCAGGACGTGTACCAGATCCACCACATAGATTCGCTCCAGGCCCGTAGCGCCCAGCGTGTCAGTGCCAGCCCGACCTTTACCCGCATTGAGGAGAATGCCCAGCGCGTCAAGCGGAACCGCGACCGGACGGACTACCCCCTCGGCCTCACCGAGTACGAGCAGATGCAGCACGCCGCCCGCACCGAAGCCGAGATGTACGACGACCTGTTTGATGACGTGGTCAATCCCGGCGTCCTCAATCTGGAGGTGGACCTCGAGCCCATCCTCGCCGACGAAAGCAAGACCGCCCGCAACGACGACTTCAAGAAAAGCGTAGGCCAGGACGTCTACATCCGCGAAGCGGTACATATCCTCGAGGATATGATCCAGCTGGAAGGCCCTCAGAAGGTGGGTTACCGGGAGTAGGGTTAGCTTGTAGCTTGTAGGGGGTAGGCGCATCGTGTCGGCTACCCCCTACATGCTACATGCTAACAAGCTCGCGGAGCGAGCGAGTAACCTGTTCCCCCGTAGCCATCTCCTTTACGGAGTACTGTCCGCTTGCCGCCTCGCGGGAGCCGATGATGATTACCCGGGGGGCCCTGCGCTGATCGGCGTACTTCATCATCTTACCGAGCTTGCCGGCTTCGGGGTAGAGATCGGCGTTGCGGCCGCCCTTACGGAGCTGGCCGAGGAGTTCGAAACCGTGGACGAGGCTTTCGTCGTCCAGGCAGACCAATAAGTACTCCAGGTCCTCGCTGGCGTCGGCGGGAAAGAGGTCGAGTTCTTCCAGCACGTCATAGATGCGTTCGGCGCCGAAGCTGATGCCCACGCCGGGCAGGTCGCGGCCACCGAAGATGCCCGTGAGGTCGGCGTACCGGCCGCCCCCGGCGATACTGCCCATCTTGATGCCGGGGTGGGCGTCGGTATCTACGGCCACCTCGTAGATACAGCCGGTGTAGTAATTGAGGCCGCGGGCCAGGGTGACGTCAAATTCGAGACGGTTCTCTAGCGGGCCCACCCGGTCGAAGACCTCCTGCAGTTCGGCGATGCCGCGGCGGCCGGTCTCGCTGCTCTCCAGGAGGGGAGCTACGCGCTCCAGGCTGGTGGCACCGAGGAACTGCCTGATGGTATCCACCGCGGCGGCATCGATGCCCCGTTCCAGCAGTTCCTTTTCCACGCCCGCTTCTCCGATCTTGTCGAGCTTATCGATGGCGATGGTAATGTCCATCATGCGGTCGGCGTGGCCGGCGATCTCGGCCAGTCCGGCCAGGATCTTGCGGTTGTTGAGGCGGATGACGGCCTTCAATCCGAGGGCGGCAAATACCTCATCCAGCAGCTGGGTAAGCTCGGCCTCGTACAGGAGCGAGTCGGAGCCCACTACGTCGGCGTCGCACTGGTAGAACTCGTTGTAGCGGCCCTTCTGCGGACGGTCGGCCCGCCAGACGGGGGCAATAGCGTAGCGCTTGAAGGGGAAGGCCAGATCGTTCTGGTGCATTACTACGTAGCGGGCGAACGGCACGGTGAGGTCGTAGCGGAGTCCGCGCTTCGAGATCTGGGAGAGCACCGCGTCGCTGTCGCGGGCCGCGAGCTGCTTGGCGTCGGCCTTGGACAGGAAGTCCCCGTTGTTGAGCACCTTGAACAGCAGTCGGTCGCCTTCCTCGCCGTACTTGCCGGTGAGGGTGCTCAGATTTTCCATCACCGGCGTCTCGATCGGCTGGTAGCCGT
>JBGTHX010000397.1:0-1808 GCA_041746055.1 Lewinella sp.
CGCGGGAGACTTCCAGTTCCACGCCCCCGAGAGGTGCATTCAACATAGCGATGCGGCTGCCATGAAAATGTTGTACGGCGGAAGGCGCTCCATCCGGCGCCTTTGAATCCGGGTGCACTCGTTGGGACCAGATGCAGAGGAACCCATCCCGGTCGGATATAAAGTACACGTTGCCCTTCCGGTCGATGACCGGCAGCATGTCCTTGCCTTCCCAGTCCGTGTGCTGGACATAGGTATCGGTTTTCGGCTGGTAGCTCTTGATGTCGGGATTGAAGGGACCGCGGTAGCGTTTCCGGTGGATGAAAAGGCTGCTCTCCCAGCTCTCGTTGAAGTAGATGCTGCCGTCGGGATGCTCGGCGGCATTGTGCACGTTGTTGAAGTAGTTTTCCCCGAACAGCCGTACGGGCGTGCCACCCGTGACGGGTATGGTGTAGGTGGACATGCGGTTGTAGCGCCCGGAGGAGAAATAGACCGTTCCGCTGTCCCAGGACCAGCCCTGCACCTGGTCGTCCGCCTCGTGAAAGGTCAGCTGGGTGATCTGGCCGCCATCCAGGGGCACCAGATAGATGTCCGCGTTGCCGTACTGATCCGAACTGAAGGCGAGCCACTTGCCGTCGGGGCTGATTCGCGGCACGCTTTCATTGCCCTCGAGGGCCGTGAGGCGCACCGCGGTGCCGCCCGCTACGGGTACCCGCCAGAGATCCGTATTGTAACTGAACACCAGCTCCTTTCCGTCGGGGGTGAGGGTGGGATCATCGGCAAAGAAGAGGTCCTGGCCGGTCACGAATCCGGAGCACAGGAAGAGCAGGGGCAGGCTAAATTTCATGTCCCCAAAGATACCGGACCGGAGTGGATTACCCCATGGCCTACCCGCCTAAAACGAGGCCTTCCGGCACTTCCACCCCCCGTAGAAACTCTTCGGTGGTCATGCGGCGGCGGCCCGCCAGTTGCAGTTCCTCGATTTGCAGGTAGCCACCCGGACACGCCACCTTGAGGTAAGTTTTGTCGTCGGTGACTAGAGTGCCCGGAGGGAGTGGGTGACCGCCCTGCTCGGCGCGGGAGCGGATCACCTTGAGGTTATTGCCTTCCATCAGCGTCCAGGCGCCGGGCCAGGGGCTCAACCCACGAACGAAATTGTGCACTTCCGCGAGCGGGCGCGACCAGTCGATGCGGCAGGTCTCCCGGTGGATCTTCGGAGCGGGGATGGCCAGCGCGTCATCCTGCCTGGCGAGGGTGTAGCTACCGGATTCTATGAGCCCTACGGTCCGGACCACCAGGTCGGCACCCTCCACCATCATCCGGTCGTGTACGTCGCCCGCGGTCTCGTCGGAGCCGATAGGCATACGGTGCTGCAGGAGTACGTCGCCGGTATCGATCTCGTGGCGGATGAAGAAGGTGGTGGCTCCGGTGGTTGCCTCTCCGTTGATCACGGCCCAGTTGATGGGGGCCGCCCCGCGGTACTTAGGCAGGAGAGAGCCGTGGAGGTTAAAGGTGCCCAGCGGCGGCATGTCCCACACCGCCTCCGGGAGCATGCGGAAGGCGACCACTATCTGCAGGTCGGCGCCGAGGGCGCGAAGCGCCTCCTGGAAGTCCGCGGCCTTGAGGTTGGGGGGCTGCAGCACGGGTATTCGGAGGTGGGTGGCCGCCTGCTTGACCGGGGACTCCAGCAGTTGCCTGCCGCCGCGGCCGCCGAGTTTGTCCGTGGCGGTGACCACACCCACCACGGGGTAGCCGGCCCCGACGAGGGCTTTCAGGCTCGGCACCGCAAAGTCAGGGGTGCCCATGAAAACGATGCGGGGGTGGTCCTT
>JBGTHX010000398.1:0-15173 GCA_041746055.1 Lewinella sp.
CCGAGGGTAGGATTGATCGCGGAAAGAATAATATTGAGCACCGCGATGACTGCGGTGGCCCAAAGTCCGATCCGGAACAGCAGACCGATCTCCGCCTTGAACACTTCGCCCTGGTTGTAGATAGCTTCCGAATACCGCTTAGTGGCGTACCAGACCACCGGAATGATCAGCAGATGCTTGGCAAAACGTACGCTCAGCGGAAGATCCCCGTATATCTGGTTTACGACCAACAGGTACAAACTGACGACCACACCGAGGATGATGCCATACTTACGGCCTTCCTTGTTGACGTCGAAGTTATAAGCGGCCGGCGTGTTGAGGTGGGGCGGATTTTCTTTGGTAACTGGGCTGGACTGAGCCATTGGTCGTGCGATATTTGTGAAGTGCTAAGGTAGAAATTAACCGGTATTTTTCGTCCCTACTCTGGATCGTAATGGTCGTTGAATTCCTGGGGGACGGTCCGGTAGCGGTCGGCGCGGTTGACCCAGATTAGGACCTTCTCGTGCTGCTCCTGGAGCAGATCGTGGGCGAACTCGATGAGGTTGCCGTTGCCCAGCGCGTGTCCGTACGCGTCACTCACCCCCCGCTCATTTTCGTAGGCGATTTCGCTGAGCTCGACGGTGTTATTGGACTGCAGGGCGCGATCCAGGGCCGGCTGTTCCTTTTTAAAATAGGTTTCACCACTACGGGAGGGAGTATGTACGCCGCCCGGCATGTCGGAAAGGATCCGGTTGACCTCTTCCATCATTTCCCGGTGGTAGTCGCCCAGCGACTCAAAGTAGCCGGCGGCAACGTTGTCCTCGGGTTTAATGGCAGCGGAGATGTCGCGGTAATAGCCGGCAGATTGCCTATGGAGCATCGCGATCTCGTTGAGGGTGGCATCCGTGCCTTCGGGGCGGATCTCGTAGGGTGTTTTCATATCTGAATCGTTATCCATGGCTTAGTCTTTTTCAACTTCTGATTCCAGCTTGAGAACCCGGTCGCCGTCATCCTGCTTGATGAGCAGGGCTTTGTTACCCGACTCGCCCTTGCGGGTGACCTTGTTGCCCTTGATGGTTTTGGTTACTTCTTCGGAGTAGGTCTCTTCCACCTTTCCGGTGGCGGTCCCGTTCCCCCAGCTCCACTTTACTTTACTTCCTTCGCGGATCATAATGCGATAATTGAGTCTCGGTTATAAAAAAACCCGGTGGAGCGGGTGATACCTCACTCCACCGGGCCGGTGTGTAGTTTACGAATGATCGGTCGACCGACTACTCCAGGTCTCCCTCGGGGTCGAAAGTGCGCTCGATGTTCTTCAGCAGGTCGTCAGACTCACGACGGAAATCACTCCAGCCCTGGTTTACGTCGCCTTTGAAGTCACGCCATCCGGCTTCCCAGTTGTCGCCGACGCGGTTCATGCGGGCGTCAATGTCGTTCCGGTAGCCTTCAAGCTCATCGTACTCCTGCTGCATCTCCTGTTTGGCTTCGTCGGAAGCGCCTTCCATATCACGCTCGAGTTCTGACATGCGGGCGTCGATGTTGGCGCGGGCGTCGGTGAACTCACGGTCTAGTTCGTTGCTCTGCTCACGGACCTCCGCACCCACGTTAGACAGGCTGTTTTCAGTTTCGTTCTGAATTTCGTCGGCGGCGTTGTCAGCAGGAGAGTTCTCCTGGCAGCTGTAGAAAAGGCCACTGATCGAAAGGAGAAGGGCAAGCGATAAAATGCGAATCTTCATAATGCTAATGTTTGGTTAATTGCCAGAAGGTGCGATGGCAGGTGTAGAGTGCGTTGGTTGACACCTTCATTACCTCAAACAGGGCATTAGTCTGCATGTTCGTTACCGGGATTTTCGCGGTCCCGGTCTCCGTTCATCCGGTCCTGTAGCATAGCCGACAGTTTCTCCCCGCCCTTGATACCGAAATCCAGCGTACGGATGGGGAATGGAATCATGATATCGTTGTCGTCGTAGACCCGCTTGATGGCCATGATCGCCTGGCTCTGCGCGTCCAGATAGTCGGCCTGAGCGGTCTTGGACTGGTCCAGCCAGAAACGCAGGGTATAGTTAATCGAGCTGTCACCGAACTCATTGAAGAACAGCTGCACCGGTTTGTCCCTCTCGTGCGGTACGTGGTCTTTGATGGCCTGTAGCGTGAGTTCTTTCACCTTGTCCAGGTCGTCTCCGTAGCTGACGCCACAGGACAGATCGACCCGGCGCATTCTGAGTTTGCTGTAGTTCTTGATGGGTTCCTGGACGACGGTCTTGTTGGGTATTATGACATCCTGGCCCTGCAAGGTATGCAGGTGCGTATACCGAAGGTTCACTTCGGTAACCTTCCCCAAGAAGCCGCTCATCTCGACTAGATCCCCCTCGCGAAAGATCGACCTGACCGAGAGCATGATACCGCTGAACAAATTGAGAATCGGATCCTGAAACGCCAGGCCGATAGCCAGACCGACGACTCCGGCACCCGCCAGCAGTGAGGTAACGATTCCCGTAAGTTGCAGAACGGATAGGGTAAGGAAAAGAAAGGCCAGTACCAGCACCACCGTGAGAAACGAACTGATCAGTCCGGCGACCGTCGAGTCCGGCACCATCCGATGACTCAGTTTGTTGATGTACTTTTTGGCAAAGCGGGTGACCAGCGCGCCAATGACGACGACGATTATGGCCAGCAAAATATTGGGAAGGTTCCTCAGCAGGGCCCCCCACCATCTCTTCAATTCCTCGAACAGGGGTTGGAAGTCGAGGTCCAGACCAAAAATTTCAAATACGCACATAGGGGAGTGAAGTATGCTTGTAAATCGAGTGTATAACTCTGAGGGGTAAAACGTGTTCAGGCAAGCTTTTGCCAGTCCCGGTATAATTCCTCCGGATCGACGGTGACGACCCCCGGTCGCGCGATCACTTGAGCGCCGGCCAGGTTGGCCAGTCGCGCGGCATCAGCCAGCGGCATGCCGGCGGCCAGTCCGCAGCCGGCCACGCTGATGACGGTATCGCCGGCCCCGCTGACGTCGGCGATATGGCGTGCGCGGGTGGGATGGATAGTGGAGTGGGACCCGTCGTGAGTGTAAATGCCGTGTTCCGACAGGGTGATCATCACCTGCCGGCACTTCAATCGCTCAAAGAGCAGGGCGGCGGCCCGGTCGAGATCGGCCAGTTCGGGACGGATCGAGAAATCGCATTGCTGCTGTATTTCCCGGAGATTGGGTTTAAAGAGATCGCAATTCCGGTAGGCCCAGAAGTTATGCTGCTTCGGATCCACGGCGGTCAGCACCCCGTGGCGGCGGCAACTGTCGAGGACACCCGGGATGAGGGTTTCGGTGAGTACCCCCTTGTTGTAATCCTGGAGAATCACCATTTGGTGCTCCCCTTTGGCCAGCGTGGTCTCGATCGCTTCGACCAGGCTGGCTGCCGTGTCCGGATGGAGGGCATCGGTAGTTTCCCGGTCCACCCGCAGCAACTGCTGATTTTGGGAGATGACCCGGGTTTTGACCGTGGTAAGGCGCTCCGGGTCGCGACCGAGTAGCGCGGCATCCACGCCGTTATCAACCAGCAGTCGGCTCAGTTCCCCGGCCGCTTCGTCAGCGCCCACCGCACCCGCGACCCCGGCTGCCGCCCCCAGCGCCTTGACGTTGAGGGCTACATTGGCGGCTCCGCCGGGCCGGTCTTCCTGGCTGCGGTAGCGGACGACCGGAACCGGCGCCTCGGGACTGATGCGGTCGACCGTACCGTATACATAGCGGTCGATCATCAGGTCACCTACCACCAGGACGCGGAGGGCCGAAAAGTCGGGAAACATACCGCCCCCCGGGATCAGGCGAAAATTTCGGTGCCCGCGAAGTGGAAGCTGCCTTCGATGGAGGCGTTTTCGTCGCTGTCGCTACCGTGTACGGCGTTCTCTCCAATGCTGCTGGCGTACTTGGCCCGGATGGTGCCGGCTTCGGCCTCGGCGGGGTTGGTGGCGCCGATGAGGGTACGGAAATCGGCGACCGCGTTATCCTTCTCGAGGATGGCCGCCACGATGGGGCCGCTGCTCATGAAGCCGACCAGTTCGTCGTAGAAGGGGCGTCCCTTATGGACGGCGTAAAATTCTCCGGCTTTATCGGCGCTGAGGCTACTGTACTTCAGCGCGACGATGCGAAATCCGGCGGCGTTGATCTGCTCGAGAATGGCACCGATGTGGCCGTTTTTTACGGCATCGGGCTTGATCATGGTAAAGGTGCGGTTGGTCGCCATGGGGGTTCTGCTTGCTTGTGGGCCGCAAAACTAAGAAGTTTTGGCCAGCCCACCATTTTTTCGGAACTTTGCGCCTTCTTTCCAAGCCGCATGGACGAAAACCTAGAGAAAGCCAGCCGGCTCTTGGCCACCCGCCAGGAGATCGTCATCTTCAGCCACCGCAACCCGGACGGCGACGCCGTGGGTTCGAGCCTGGGGCTGTTGCATTATCTGGAAGACCGGGGTCACAGCGGCACGATCATTCTCCCTTCAGGGTATCCGGAGTTTCTCAGCTTCCTGCCGGGGGTGGAGAAGATATTAATCTACGACGACGGCCCGGAGGAGGCCCAGCGGCACATCGACGCCGCTACCCTCTTTTTCCTGCTCGATTTCAACTCATTCGACCGGATTGACCGCCTGGCGGACACCCTCCAGGAAGACGCGCGGCCCCGCATCTTGATCGACCACCACCTGCACCCGGAGGCTATTGCCGACCCGATCTTCAGCGACCCCTCGGCCAGTTCCACCTGTGAACTGGTATATCGCTTCGTGTCCGGCCTGGGTGACGCCGCGCGGCTGCGGAAGGAAAGCTCGGACTGCCTGTACACCGGCATCCTCACCGACACCGGAGGCTTTAAGTACAGTACCTCCCCCACCCTCTTTCAGGTGGCCGCGGCCCTGCTCGAAGCGGGCACCGATGCCTACAAGGTTGCCGACCACGTCTGGAATAACCAGTCGGAAAAGCAGCTCCGGTTGCTGGGCCACTGTCTGGCCAACCGCATGGAACTGCTGCCGGAGTACCGCACGGGCCTCATCTACCTGAACAAGAAGGACTACGAGGATTTCGACATTCAGCGTGGCGACACCGAGGGCGTCGTCAACTACGTGCTGCGGATGCCGCAGATCATGATTGCCGCCTTCATCCACGAACAACCGACGATCGTCAAGCTGAGCCTGCGCTCCAAGGGCACCCTGGACGTACAGCAGATCGCCAAAGACCACTTCCGCGGGGGCGGCCACCGCAACGCCGCCGGCGGGGCCAGCTTCGCTCCCCTCGGATCTACAATTAACCGCTTCAAAAGACAACTGCCCAAGTACGCGGCGGAAATAGAGGCGGCCTATCTGGAATTTAACAATCAGTAATTTATGCAGACCAGAATTATGCTCCTCCTCGCGGGGATGACCCTGCTCGCCGCTTGCGAGGATTCGGGCAAGGAGGGAATGATGACCTCCGACATCGGGACGCGCTACACCTACGTCACCTCCAACGACGACGGTCAGCTTCCCCAGCCCGGTGACTACGTATACTTCCATGCCCAGGTCAAGAATGAAGGCGACAGCGTCATCATCGACACCCGGGATAATGGAGGGGACCAGCCCGTGCTGCAGGCCCTGGCCGACAGCCTGATCAACGCGGAGACCTCCCCCGTCCAGGATGTGGTGAGCAAGCTCCGGGTAGGCGAGCGCGCCATGATCCGGACCAACATCAGCGAGTTCCCGCCCCAGGCCAAGCCTCCCGGGATGCAGGACGACAGCATCATGCTGTACGACATCGAAGTAACCGAGATCGTCGGTCAGGATGAGTTCATGGCCCGCCAGCAGGCGCTGCAGGCCGAAGCCATGGCCGAGGCCGAGGAAGTCCGCAAGCGCGAGCCTGAAGTACGCTCGTTCACCGAGCAGGTATACGAAGACTACAAAGCCGGCCGCCTGGACGATCAGGTGCAGTCTACCGAGGACGGTATCCGCTACATCATTCACGAGAAGGGCGATGGCCCGCAGGCCGAGAATGGCAGCGGCGTAGTGGTGCAGTACCTTGGCCGCCTGACCTCCAACGGAGAGATCTTCGACCAGAGCTTCGAGCGTGGTATGGGTATTCCCTTCCCCCTCGGTGCCGGCCGGGTGATCCCAGGCTGGGACGAAGGCATCGCGCTCCTCCAGGAGGGAGACCGCGCTACCCTGATCATCCCCTCCGACCTGGCCTACGGGGCCCAGGGTGCCGGCAACGGCAGCATCCCCCCCGACAGCGAACTGATGTTCTACGTCGAGCTGGAGGAGGTGCAGTAATTTCCCAATAGCTTTATTTCCCCGCGAAATTCGGGACACGTTTTTCCACGAAGGCCTGCGCGCCTTCGTGGAAATCCTGTGTCTGGGTGGTTGCTCCGAAGGCCTGTGCTTCGGTGGCAAAGCCCTCTTTTCCGCCATAGTAGGCGTTGATCGCGCGGATACACTGGGCGATCGCTACGGGTCCCTTAGTACCGATCAGCTGCAGCAGTTCGCCGGCCTTTGTGTAGGCTTCCTCCCGGGGCAGTACGTAGTTGACGAGACCCAACCGCAACGCTTCGTCGGCGTCGATTCGGGTACCGGTGAGGATGAGTTCGGTGGCCTTGCCTTTTCCGATGTATTGATTGAGCCGCTGGGTGCCGCCGTAGCCGGGTATAATGCCCAGGTTGACTTCGGGCTGCCCGAAACTGGCGTTCTCGGTGGCCACCCGCAGGTGACAGGCCATGGCCAGTTCACAACCTCCCCCGAGCGCGAATCCGTTGACCACGGCAATCACGGGACGGTGAAAGCGTTCGATCAGGAAGAATATCTCCTGTCCGCGGTGTGCCATGGCCTCCCCATTGCCGTCGCGGGCCACGTCGATGAATTCCTTGATATCGGCTCCGGCTACGAAGGCGCGCTCCCCGCCTCCGGTAAGGATGACCCCGTGAATGTCTTCCCGCTTCCCGTAATCCGTCCCGAAGAATTGGTGCAGTTCGTGGAGGGTCTGGGCGTTAAGGGCGTTGAGCGCGGCGGGACGGTCGATCATGAGGTGGACGATGCGGTCCTTCTCCTCGATCTTCAGGTTTTCGTAGGTCATGCGGGTAAGATAAGCCCCGCCGTCAATTCCTTTCCGAAGCGCTTATTTCCTGCAGGTAGCTGTTCAGCCGCTCCATCGGCTTGACGACGGCGACGCGGCCGGAGCGGACAAATTCGTACAGGCCGACCTGGCGGAGTTCCGTCAGCAGGGCTTCGGTCTCGTACTCGTGGCCCGTCTTTTCAATGACCACGTACTCCTGTTCGATCAGTAGCACCCGGGCGTTGTGGCGGCGGATAAGCATTTCCACTTCGTTGCCGTTGGTGAATACTTCGATGGGCACCTTATAGAGGGCGATCTCCTGGTAGACGATGTCTTTGTCCTCGTAGTAAAATGCCTTGAGCACGTCGACCTGCTTGTCGAGCTGCGCAACCAGTTTGATCACCATCTCCTCGGTCACCTCCACCACGATGGTGAAGCGGTGAATGGATTCGTCGCTGCTTGCGCTCGTGGTGAGGCTGCTGATGTTGAGGTTGCGCCGGTTGAAGATGCCCACCACGCGGCTCAGCAGGCCGGTCTGGTCTTCGGTAAACACGGTGATCGTATAAGAGCGCTTCATCAGTTGAAGGGATTTGGGGGAGTGGGACACTAGGCGTTGGGGATGAGGTCTTCGGGGCCTAGGATAACCTCGCTGATCGATTTACCACTCGGCACCATGGGGAAGACGTTGTCTTCCTTCACGGTGTGGAGGTGAAGCAGATAGGGCCCTTCGTACGCCAGCATTTCGGCGATGGCTTCCTTCACTTCATCGGGGTTGCGGACGGAGCGGCCCGCCACGCCAAAGCCGCGGGCGATGGTCACAAAATCCGGGTTGACCAGTTCCACGGAGCTGTAGCGCCGTTTGTGAAAGAGTTCTTGCCACTGCCGCACCATACCCAGGTAGTTGTTGTCGAGCAGCACGATCTTGACGCCTACGTTCCACTGGGCGCAGAGACCCAGTTCCTGCAGCGTCATCTGGAAGCCGCCATCGCCGATGAAGGCGACCACCTGCCGGGAGGGATCGGCATACTTCGCGCCAAAGGCGGCGGGCAGGCCATAGCCCATGGTGCCGGCTCCGCCGGAGCTCACCCACTGGTCGTGTCCCTTGTATTCGTAGTAGCGGGCGGCCATCATCTGGTGCTGGCCGACGTCGGTGGCCACGATGGCACGTCCGTCGGTCTGCCGGCTCACTTCGCGGATTACCTGACCCATGCGGATCTGTCCGTCTTCCGTGGGCAGAATGGCCTGACTGATCACCCGGTCGTGCTCGATGCGGGCGCACTCTCGGAACCGGTTCACCCAGTCGGGGTAACTCTTCTCTTCAATGAAGGGCAGCAGCATTTCGAGTACCTCCCGGGCGTCACCGAGGACGGGGGCGGCAACCCTTACGTTCTTGTTGAGCTCGGCGGGATCCACTTCGATATGGACCACCTTGGCGTCGGGCAGGTACTTGTCGAGGCGCCCCGTTACGCGATCGTCGAAACGCATGCCGATGGCGATCACCACGTCGGCCTCATTTTGCAGGAGGTTGGGTCCGTAGTTGCCGTGCATGCCGAGCATGCCCGTGAAGAGCGGATGGTCGTTGGGGATCGTGGAGAGTCCGTGACAGGTCACGCCCACCGGAATACCCGAACGCTCCACGAATTGCCGGAACACTTCCTGACCGTGGGCGATATGGATGCCGTGTCCGCCCAGGATCATCGGACGCTCGGCCCGGTTGATCAATTCGGCGGCGGCGCGCAGCTGCGACTTCTTGGGCTTGTTGTGGGGGACGTAGCTCCGGATGGTCAGCTGCTCCGGGTAGTAAAAGTCCACCATGGCGAGCTGGGCGTCCTTGGTGATGTCAACCACCACGGGGCCGGGGCGACCGCTGTTGGCGATGAAGAAAGCTTTCTTCAGCACACGGCCGATCTCCTCCGGCTTGGTGATCTGGTAGTTCCACTTGGTGACGGGGATGGTGCTGTTGACCACGTCCACCTCCTGGAAGGCGTCGCTGCCGAGGAGGAAGCTGGGCACCTGGCCGGTGATGGCCACGATGGGCAGGCTGTCGAGCTGGGCGTCGCACAGGCCGGTGATCAGGTTGGTGGCACCGGGTCCGGAGGTGGCCATGCACACGCCCGTGCGGCGTTTGATGCGGGCGTAGCCCTCCGCCGCGTGGATGGCCCCCTGCTCGTGGCGCGGCAGGATATGGGTGAGCCGGCCCTCAAAATCGATCAGGGCGTCGTACACCGGCATGATGGCCCCGCCGGGGTAGCCGAAGATGGTGGTCACCCCCTCGTTCACCAGGCATTGCAGCAGGGCGTGGGCTCCGCTCATCCGGACGGTGGTCGGTTTCCCGTTGGGGGAGGCAATGGCAATGGTGGGGGTCATCTTCGACATAGGGATAGAATTTACTCGGCTAGCGATCGGTAACGCAGCCTTCTGAGGCACTGCTGACGAGGGTGACGTACTTTTTGAGTACACCGGCGGTTACTTTGAGGGGGGGCGCCTGCCAGCCGGCCCGGCGCTGCTGGAGGATGTCCTCGTCGACCTCCAGATTGAGGACGTTTTTATCGGCGTCAATGTTGATAACATCGCCGTCTTCCACGAGGGCCAGCAGTCCACCGACCTGAGCCTCCGGGCTGATGTGGCCGACCACGAATCCGTGGGTCCCTCCGCTGAAGCGGCCGTCGGTGATCAGGGCTACCTTCTTGCCGAGGCCCTGCCCCATGATTTCGCTGGTGGGCTTGAGCATTTCCGGCATACCGGGACCGCCCTTCGGACCACAGTAGCGGATCACCACCACGTCACCCTCCACCACCTTCCGCTGGCGGATGGCGTCGTTGGCTTCCGCTTCGGTATCGAATACACGGGCGGGGCCCATGAAGTGGGTGCCTTCCTTGCCCGTGATTTTGGCGACGCTGCCCTCCGGGGCGAGGTTGCCGTACAGGATCTGCAGGTGGCCCGATTCCTTCACCGGGTTATCGAAGGAGTGGATGATGTCCTGGCCCTCGCGGAGGTCCTCCACTTCAATCAGGTTCTCGGCCAGGGTCTTGCCGGTGACGGTGAGGCAGTCGCTGTGCAGCAGGTTCCGCTTGAGGAGCTCCTTCATGACCGCGGGGACACCACCGACGTAGTAGAGGTCCTCCATTACGTACTTGCCGCTGGGCTTGAGGTCGGCCAGGAAGGGCGTCTTGTCGCTGATGCGCTGGAAGTCGTCGATCGAAATATCCACGCCCGCGCTCCGCGCGATGGCGATAAGGTGGAGTACCGCATTGGTACTGCCGCCGAGAACGGTTAGGGTGACTATGGCATTCTCGAAGGCCTCCTTCGTCATGATGTCCAGCGGCTTGATGTCCCGCTTCAGCAAATTCAGCATGTACTCCCCCACCCGCTTGGTGTCGGCCCGCTTGTCGGCGTGGTTGGCGGGTATGCTGCTATTATAGGGCAGCGCCATACCCATGGCCTCGATGGCGGTGGCCATGGTGTTGGCGGTGTACATCCCGCCGCAGGCGCCGGAGCCGGGACAGGCGTGGCGGATGACGTTCTCGTAGCGCTCCTGCTCGATCTGCCCGGTGCGGTACTGGCCGAGGGCTTCGAAGGCGGACACGATGTCGAGTTTCTGTTCGTCGTAACAACCGGGGCTGATGGTGCCGCCGTAGACGACGATGCCCGGCCGGTTGAGGCGGGCCAGGGCCATCATGGCACCCGGCATATTCTTGTCGCAGCCCACTACCGTGACCAGGGCGTCGTACCACTGGGCTCCGGCCACCGTCTCGATGCTGTCGGCGATGACGTCACGGCTCGGCAGACTGTAACGCATACCGTCGGTGCCCATACTCATGCCGTCACTCACGCCGATGGTGTGATAGATGAGGCCGAGCAGTTCCGATTCCTCGTTGACCCCGACTTTTACCTCGCGGGCGAGATCGTTGAGGTGCATATTGCAGGGGTTGCCTTCCCAACCGGTGCTCACGATGCCCACCTGGGCCTTGTCCATATCGGCATCGGAGAGTCCGATGGCGTACAGCATGGCGCGGGCCGCGGGCTGTTCTGGGTTATTGGTTACGTTTCGGCTGTATTGGTTCAGTGGTCGTATCATAGAAAGCGGAGTAGGTGGCCGGCCCGCCCGCGGGCAGGGACCGGCCGGTCGCGGCAAGATACTGCGGCACCTGACCCGGAATAAAACCGGGATTTGGGAGAATTACGATTTCCCGCGCGGGCTAGTAGCGCTTCTTGTCGAAGCGGAAGGTGGCCTGGAGGCCAACCTGGTAGCTGGTGAGGCGATTTCGGTACTCAACGGGCTGGTTATCCGCGTCAATAAAGTCGGACTCGTAGAAGTTCCCGAAATGGTGGCGGAAGGAAACCAGGGGCGTGATCGTAAGCAGATTACTGACCCCGAAATCGATGCCCATACCGGCTCCCAAGGTGAAGGAAGTGGACTGGCCGTCGGCCGGCGTGCCCCTCAGCCCATGCCGGGCTACCCCGGGAGAAAGCTGGAGGAAAAAGCCCTTGTCCAGTTGCGGCCCCTGCTTGCCGAAGGTGGGGCAATCGCAGTCGGTCGCGAGGTCAAAGACGTAAATATTCGTTTTGAACTGGAAGCCGTATTCCGACCACTTTACCCGGTCGCCGGCGGTCGTGTAATAGACCGTGGGCAGAAATTCCACGCGATTCTTCGGGAGCCGGAACCAGTAGTTCAGGGCCAGCTCGGGACCGTTCTCGTAGATGGGGGAAAGCTCCTGGAACGTACCGTTATCGACGGACTGCCGGGCGTCGTTAAAGTTGTAAAGGGTAGTAATTCCTACCTGGGCGGACAACGATAGGCCAAAGAGGAGGGCCACCGGCAGGAGCAGGGTTTTACGGTAGTCGGGCTTGTTCATCTTCCGCCAACGCCGGGGGGTAACCCTAAATTGTCCGCTCCCGGAACCGGCCCCGGCACCCGCGTGCCCGCCTCCCGACAACACCCGTACCGATTAGCGGGTTAACTTTGGGTAACACAACATACCCGTTTGCTGCCTCTCCTGTTTTCCACGCTGCTGGCCGTCGCCCCCGACACCCTCCCCCCGGATGGTCCCTATCTGTTCTACCAGGGCGACAGCGTGGTAGCCCGCTGGGCGGATACCGAACGGCGGACGACGGGAGAAGCCACCTTCGATCCGGCCGACTTGGAAGAGTTTCCGGTGTTCACGGCCTTTGATCCGTCGCGGGTGGATATTCACCGCTCCTTTACGCCGCGCCGGGAAGAAATTTACCCCGGCGTGCGGACCGTGGCCGCCCTCAGTGACATTCACGGCCAGTACGAAACCGCCCGTAAGCTGCTGGAGGTGAACGGCATCATCGACGATCAGTTGAACTGGACGTTTGGAGAAGGCCACCTGGTGATCGTAGGCGATATCTTCGATCGGGGTGACCGGGTCACGGAGATTTTGTGGCTGGTGTATAACCTGGAGCAGCAGGCGGAAGCGGCCGGAGGGATGGTTCACTTTCTCCTGGGGAACCACGAAACGATGATCCTGCACGGCGACGAGCGCTACCTCAACGCCCGCTACCGCACCACGAGCGGACTGCTGGGGGAGTTTTATAAAGATTTATACGGGCCGGATACCTACCTGGGCCGGTGGCTGCGGAGTCTCCCCCTGGCCGTTCAGATCAATGACGTGGTGTACGTGCACGGCGGCTTCAGCCGGGAAATGGTACGCGAGGTAGGCTCCCTGGAGGGCGTAAACCGCCTGTACCACGACTACCTGCTGGATGCGGGTGAAAACCTCTCCGATGTCCGCAGCAGCAGTCGCCGCCTCGATCTGCTGTACGGCGACAACGGTCCGCTGTGGTACCGCGGCTACTTTGCGAGCAGGGACTTCACGGAGGATGATCTGCGCTTCGTCCTCCGCCGCCTCGACGCGGAGCGCATCGTCGTCGGGCACACGAGTTTTACCTCGGTACAGGGCTTTTTCCACAACCGCGTTATCGCGGTTGATTCCAGCATCAAGTTCGGTAGCGTAGGAGAAATACTGATTGTCCGTGATGGGGCCTATTTTAGGGGAACCATCACCGGGAAGGAAATCCCGCTGGAGGACACCACCAAGTAAATGAATCTCACCCTGCTGCTCAGCCTGCTGGCAGCTACCCTCTTCAGCCAACCCTCGCTGTTCGACGTCCTGTACGCCGAGGGGGATACCGTGAGTATCAGCCTGGATACCGACTGGTCCGACCTGCTGCGCCATAAGGAAGACAAGAATTACCAACCCGCCATCCTCCGGATCGGGGGTAGCACGATCCCCGGCCGGGTCCGCACCCGGGGTCACGCACGACTTGAATCCTGCACCTTTCCCAGTCTTAAAGTAAAGCTTGATAAGCCTGCCCTGGAATCACTGGGTTACAGTGATCTTAACGACCTCAAGCTGGTACTACAGTGCACCCCGGGATCGGGTGCCGAGGGCTACCTTCGGCGCGAACGACTGATGTACGAACTGCACGCCGTCGTGAGCGACTACTACCACCGTACCGTGCCGGTGCGGCTGACCGCCACGGGGGGCAAAAGCCTCCAGGCTTTTCTGGTGGAGACGGAGGAACAGCTTGAAGCCCGCTTTGGAGGACCCGTCCTTGAGTCCGACCGCGTCAGCTCACGGGCCTTTGACCGGGCGGCCTACCTGAACCTCTGCCTGTTCAACTACCTGATCCTGAATACGGACTGGCACATTTACAATCTCCACAACGTGGAGGGGATACTGCCCGCCGGGGCGAACCGCTACCTGCCCATTCCCTACGATTTCGACTACAGCGGGCTGGTGGGCACGGATTATGCAGTACCCCGGCCCTCGCTGGAAATGTTGTCGATCGCCGAACCCCGTTTTCTCGGGCAGCAGATCGGCCTGGAGGAACTGCGGACGGCTGCCCTGCACTTTCTGTCGAAGCGCGACGCGCTGGAGGGAATCGTCAACGCGTATCCGGGTCTCCATCCCCGACGGAAGCGGGCCATACTCAAGCGGATGGATCAATTCTTTGCGGAACTCTCGGACGAACGGCTGTTGGCCCGCCTCACCGACGACTGATGCTCACTGCTTAAAGGCGTATTCGATGACGTTCGAGCCCATCTGCAGGGCGGCCGCGCGGATATTATCGGGATCGTGGTGCACCGACTCGTCTTCCCAGCCGTCTCCCAGGTCGCACGAATACGAGTAAAAGCAGACCAGCCGGTCCTGCCAGAATAGCCCGTAGCCCTGGGCCGGCTCGCCGTCGTGCTCGTGTATCTTGGGGAGCCCGCCGGGAAAGTCGTAGGTCTGGTGGTAGATCGGGTGGTCGAAGGGCAGTTCCACGAAAGACGCTTCCGGGAACACCTTCTCCATGGCCACGCGGAGGTAGGCGTCCATGCCGTAATTGTCGTCAATGTGGAGGAACCCGCCGCCGATCAGGTAATTGCGCAGGTTCTTGGCCTCGGCATCGCTAAAGACTACGTTACCGTGCCCGGTCATGTGCACCCACGGGTAATTGTAGAGCTCGGCGCTACCCACGTCCACCGTGCCGTAGTCGGGCGCAAGGTCCGTACCCAGGGCCCGGTTACAGAAGGCGGCCAGGTTGGGGAGGGCGGTGGGATTCGCGTACCAGTCTCCCCCTCCGTTATATTTCAGCAGCGCCAGTTGTAGGCGGGCGGCGGGCGCGGGTGCCGGGGCGAAGGAGGCAAAAGCGAGGGCGGTAAAGAGCAGGAGAAGGGTACGCATGCCACGGTAACGCCGAAAGCGGGTATGGGGATTATCTACCAGGCGGCTGATTCTATCGTATGCACGGCACTTACGGCGGCGGTTTCCGTGCGGAGACGGTGCGGACCCAGGCTGACCCACTCGTAGCCGGACCCACGGGCCACTTCCGCCTCCGCGGGGCTAAAGCCACCCTCCGGGCCGATCGCCACGATAACGTCGCGTCCGGGATGTAGCCGATCGCGCAGCAGGGGAGATCCCCGGTCCCCCAGGTAGGCGAGAAACTGGTCGGCCGCCCCTGAAGTATCGTCCGCGGGGTCCCAGGGAGTCAGTTCCGCGAGTTCCGGGAGCCAGGCGCGCAGGCTCTGCTTCATCGCCGATTGCAGCACGCGTTCCAGGCGGTCGTGGCGCAGGCGCTGCCGCTCGGAGTGCCCGGTGACGATCGGAACGATGCGGTCGATGCCGATC
>JBGTHX010000399.1:0-2691 GCA_041746055.1 Lewinella sp.
GACGCTCTTCACCTGGTATTCGACCAGCTGCACGTTACCCATCTCGAAGTGGCAGATCAGGCTCAGGATCCGGGCGTAGGCCTGGATGTCTGAGCGGTAGTTCGGGCTCCGCTGGTTGATGATGAGGTTGAGGTAGTCGATCGCGGAGTCGTTGTCGCCGCTGCCGAAGTACAGGCAGGCGATCCGGTAATAGAAGACCATGTTGCGGTGGTCATCCCAGTTGTAGCGGTTGTCTTCGATAACTTCCATGATCTGGGGCACCAATCCTAATCCTTCGGTGAAGGTTCCCTCCATGTAGTGGCGGCGGATCTGGTGGTCGAACTGGTAGAGGTGGTAGAGCCCCGCCACGTTGACGTTATTCGTGAGGTCGAACTGGTGGGGAAATAGATCCAGGTTGTGCAGCTCGGCGATGAAGCGCTCGTACTGCCACATATTGAAGAGGTTTGCCAGGTGGTTGTGAACGCCCTTGAGGTAGAGTGGGGCGTTTACCTCGATCATCTTGGGGTTCTCGCGGAAAATATCTACCCAGCGCTGGGTGTAGCGGTGGCAGAGGGGGAATTCCTGGCGGATCAGGTGCATCCAGGTGTAACTCTGGCAGTAGTAGATCTTACCCCAGAAGTCCAGGTCCTCGAAGTCCACGTGGGGCAGGCTGTCGTGGAAGTATTTGCCTACCGCCTCGAACTCGGCTTCGCTGCTGACCAGTCCGTCGGTCAGGTACAGTCCGTACAGCCGCAGCGAGAGGTTGGAGAAGGCGTTGGTGGTGTCGATCTTCTGGGTGAGGGCTTCGCACTCGCGGCTGAGTTCCTCGGCCCGGCCTTCAATGCTGCGGGTGATGTACTGTCCTTCGATCAGCTTTTCGAACTGGGCGGTCTCCAGGGCGATGGTGTGGGCCTCGATCTCCGTGGCGCGCTTTTTGGTCTTGTCGAGGATGTCGAGCGCCTGCCGGTAGAGGCCTTTATTATAGAGGATGCGGGCGTAGTCGAGGTTTTCCCGCAGGGTGATCTCGTCGTCCTTGTTGCGGTTGAGCAGGCGCAGGCTGGTGAGCAGTTGCTTGTAGAGGTGGGCCTTGAGGTTGCTGAGCTGCGACTTTTTGATACCTTCGATCCGCTTTAGCAGGTAGGCCTCATCGTATTCGCCGGTGCGCTCCAGGATGTCGAAGAGCTGCAGGAAGAGGATTTCCGAGCTGGCCTGTTGGTTTCGTTTCACGAATAGGCGGAAGTGACGCTTCTCGGCGCGGTTCAGCGAGGCTACCAGCTTGAGTAAGTCATCGGTCTTCTGCTTAGGCATTGTATAAACTGTTTCAGTAAGTGGCTGGGGACCAAATCGTTACAGAACATTTGCTCGGGCACCCTTGTAACATTACTGTAGATTAAGGAAGGTGGCGGACCCCCACATTCGCCGGGGAAGCGTTAGTTTTACGTGACCGACTACGTTCTGTTGGAATACAGCCCTAAAGATATAATAAGCCCAGTCAACTGGCCCGAGTCCGTATGAATACTAACCAGGTACACATTTTCGACACTACCCTCCGCGACGGCGAGCAGGTACCCGGCTGCAAGCTGGACACCAAGCAAAAAGTCATCATCGCCCGGCAGTTGGAATTACTCGGGGTGGACGTCATCGAGGCCGGCTTTCCGGTTTCCAGCCCCGGCGACTTCAAGTCGGTAGCCGAGATCGGCCGCACCGTCAAGGACGTGATCGTGTGCGGACTCACCCGCGCGGTGATGAACGACATTGACGTAGCCGCCGAAGCCCTCAAAACCGCCCGTCGCCCCCGCATCCATACCGGCATCGGCGTCAGCGAGAGCCACATCCAGTACAAACTCCGGACCACCCCCGACAAGATCATCGAGCGCGCCGTAGCCGCCGTGAAGCACGCCAAGAAGTACGTGGAGGACGTCGAATTTTACGCCGAGGACGCCGGCCGCGCCGACAATGAGTTCCTCGCCCGCGTCATCCAGGCGGTGGTAGATGCCGGTGCCACTGTGCTCAATATCCCCGACACCACCGGCTACTGCCTGCCCCAGGAGTACGGTGAAAAGATCGCCTACCTCCGCGACAACGTCAACGGCATCCACCATTGCATCCTGAGTACCCACTGCCACAATGACCTCGGACTGGCCACCGCGAATTCCATCGCCGGTGCCCAGCACGGTGCCCGGCAGATCGAGTGCACCATCAACGGCATCGGCGAGCGGGCCGGCAACACCTCCCTGGAAGAGGTGGTGATGATCATGCGCCAGCACCCCGACCTCAACCTGCACACCAACATCAATTCCAAGCTCCTGCTGGAGACCAGCCACATGGTCAGCGAAAGTATGGGCATGATGGTACAACCCAACAAGGCGATCGTCGGCGACAACGCCTTCGCCCACAGCTCGGGCATCCACCAGGACGGCGTCATCAAGCGGCGCGATACCTACGAGATCATCGATCCGGCGGAAGTCGGCGTGGACCAGTCCAAGATCGTGCTCACCGCCCGCAGCGGTCGCGCGGCCCTGGCCTACCGCTTCAAGAACCTCGGCTATAACCTCACCAAGGTTCAGCTCGACAACCTCTACCAGGAATTCTTGAGCATCGCCGACGAGAAGAAGGAAGTCGAAGACTCCGACCTCGAAGGCATGATGGAAGGGGTAGCGGCTGCTTAGCGGATCCCGACCTCCGGTCGGCTTGGATCCCGACCTCCGGTCG
>JBGTHX010000400.1:0-2675 GCA_041746055.1 Lewinella sp.
GTATCACCGACGCGGAGTACATCACCCCCCTGGTGTTCCTCATCGTGCTGGGTACGGTCTTGCTCAATGCTACCCTGGCCGGCTTCCTGGCCCGGAAACTACAGGTCAGTCTGCCCAAAGGCAGCGGTGTCCTCATCTTCGGTGCCTCGGAGGGCGCGCGGCAGCTGGCCCAGTCCCTCATCGATAGCGGCCGCGACGTGATCCTAGTCTCCCCCAACCGGGCGGAGACCGACATCGCCGAGGAGCAAAACCTTACCGCGGTGCAGGAGCAGGTCGACTCCGACGAACTGGACAGTAAGCTCGACCTCACCGACATTGGCTACGTCCTGGCCCTCACCGGCAACGATGAAGACAACTTCTACCTGCTCAATACCTACCGGAGCCGGGAGGGTATCCGCGGCGCCTATCGCCTGGTGACCCGAAAGGAGATTCAGGCGCAGCGGTACAGCCAGGAAGCCCTGTTCGGCCACTACGTGAGCTACCTCCTTTTCAACCGCGCCGCCCGCAACTTCGGCACCGTCAATGCCCTCGAACTGCTCGACCCGGAGGAGCTCCCCGCCCTGATCGACCAACTCCGCGAGGAGCGTGCCATTCCGCTCTACTTACGCTGTGCGGAGTACGGGGACATTACCTTCATCCCGGCCGATGACCGTCCCCTGTCGGTCAGTACCGGTGATAGTCTCTACTATATCGGAGAGCCATTGCAGCAGGTGAACGAGTCCGCCGCCCGGCAGGTGCCGAAGGAAGTGGAGGTCTAGTCCAGTAGCCGCTCCAGCCGGTTGCCCCGGCTTCCCTTGACGAACACTTGCCGCCCCGTCCAGTCCTGCTCCCAGAACCACTCAGCCAGCGCTCCGCTGTCGGCAAAGTGAGGCCGGTCGAATTCGCGGGCCACGTCCGCCATCTCCGCTCCGACCAACAGGACGGTGCGGGCTACCTGCCCGGCCCGCAGGACCACGCGCCGGTGGGCGGCGGCGGATTCGGTACCGAGTTCCAGCATCTCCCCGAGCACCACTACGCTGTCCTGGGGGTCCCGGCCCGCGGCGAATCCCGCCAGGGAGGCCGTTACGCTGCTGGGGTTGGCATTGTAGGCGTCCCAGTAAAAAGTGACCCCCCGGTGCTCCATCCACTGGCTGCGGTGGTTTGCGGGCTGGTAGTCCGCCAGCGCGGCGGCGATCAGGTGTCCGGGTACCTTGAAGTACTTGCCTACGGCGACCGCCGACTTAACGTTCTGCAGGTTATGCACGCCGGCCAGCTGGGTGTCCGCCTCAAGGCGCTCGCGCTGCTCGTTGAGGAAGGCGATCCGGATCAGCGGATGGAGGGCCAGCGTCTTTATTTCCAGCCCGGACACCGTGGGTGAGGGTGCCTCGCTGCTGAAGTAGAGAATTCGGCGTCCCAGTTCGACTGACATCTCCGGCAGCTCCCCCTCGTCCGTATTGACGAAGGCGACACCTCCGTTCTTTCGCAGAAAGTCGTAGAGTTCCCCCTTGCCCAGCTTGACCCCTTCTCGCCCGCCGAATCCCTCCAGGTGCGCTTCCCCGATGTTGGTGATCAGGCCGTGAGTAGGCCGGCCGATCTCACACAATTCGGCGATCTCTCCCCGGTGATTGGCCCCCATTTCGAGGAGGAGAAAGTCGGTTCCCGTCGGCATCGACAGGATCGTCAGCGGCAACCCGATGTGGTTGTTGTAGTTGCCCGGGGTAGCGTGCACCTTGTACTGCCGCGACATGACGGCGGCGATCAATTCCTTCGTGGTGGTCTTTCCGTTGCTGCCGGTGATCGCGAAGACCGGCATGGTGAAGGCCACCCGGTGCATCCGGGCCAGTTGCTGCAAGGCCTCCAGGGATTCTTGCACCAACAGATACCGCCCGTCACCGGCTACCACTACCGTAGGGTCGTCCACGATCACGTAGTCCGCTCCGCCGGTGAGCGCTGCCGCGGCATAGCGATTGCCGTCTGACTGTCCCTGCAGGGCTACGAAAAGGCCGCCTTCGGCGACCTTCCGGCTGTCGATACTCACCCGTGGGTGCCGGAGGTAGATCGCGTAGAGATCCGGGTAATCAACGTAGGACGGCTGCATATTGCAAAGCTACACGGATAGGCCTAAAAGGGAATACCCCACCCGAAAATTGGGTGGGGTATTCCAGAATTGTAGGTGTTTATACCGACTAGCGCCGGGAGCGGCGCCGGTTCTTTTGCTTGCCGGGGTTCAGGCCGAAGCGGTTGACCTGTCCCTCGTCCACGCCCTGGCTGTTGCCCACCCGCACCATGGCGCAGCGGAAGCCGATCGTCCGAGATCCGCGGTCCTGGTCGAGGAAGCGACGGGTACCGGGGCTGAGCCAGTAGGCGCGATCCGCCCAGCTGCCACCCTTGTATACCCGGGCTTTGTCGCTGATCAGCGTGTATTCGTTGGTGGCGTAGGAAGCACCGCTCTCCTCGTCACCGTCCAGGTAGTCGTAAACCCGTCCGCGGTTGTAGTTGTCGCGGTCCGCGACCTCTTCGTCCTTAACCGGGACGTAGATCAAACGGCCGAGGCTATCCTTCTCGACGGCCTTGCCGTCCTGGTCACGCTTCAGGTTCTGGTAGTCGTTACCCCGGAAACTGTTGAGGTCGTGGTTCTGCACGTCCACCAGCGTCTGGGTGGTCAGGGGGCGGTAAAGGTCCAGCACCCACTCGTT
>JBGTHX010000401.1:0-2724 GCA_041746055.1 Lewinella sp.
CAACTAATCAGGTTGCCAAATTGTATCTATTGGTGACTTTTCTATTTATCATCCCATCTCAATAACCTAAACGACTCGATATGCCGTGTGGAAAAAAGCGGAAGCGTCATAAAATTGCTACCCATAAGCGGAAAAAGCGCCTGCGCAAGAACCGCCACAAGAAGAAGAACCGCTAGATTTACCTAGCATCATACCCCGACGACCGGGGCGGGCCAGCCGGTCCGTCCCGGTCTCGACCGGTATGGGTGGCAGCTAACGCACCTTCGTCCGACCAGATTACGAGCTAATGCGCGGTACTTTACCCCACACCGCGGCCCGCGTCAACCTATCCCTCTCAGGTCCCCCTTTTTCGTTGTAGCATCGGCCGGTAAATGCCCCGATGCCACCACCAAGAAACTACCCGCCACCTGCCGTACCGAGTACGTGCGGCGGATTATCACCGGCCCTGCTTTTGCGACGCCCTATTTCCCTCGTTCGGTGCGGCCGACAGGTGGCCCATAGCCAGGCTCACATCTCCGGTAACCGGTATGCTTTAGCTTACCCTGTATACCCGCCTCCCTCCGCTTCCTTTACCCGGGCGGGGGAATCCGTGTATTTAGCCAACCCTGTTACACAGTGGAAAAAGAAATGATCGTCTCCAGTACGGGCAAAGAAGTAGAAGTTGCCCTGCTGGAAGACGGAAAACTGGTGGAGATCCACCGCCAGCGGTCCACCGACCAATTTACCGTCGGGGATGTCTTCCTCGGCCGCGTAAAACGGGTGACCGCCCCCCTCAATGCCGCCTTCGTCGATATCGGCCACAAGAAGGACGCCTTCCTGCACTACACCGACCTGGGCCCGAAAGTCAAAACCCTCCAAAAATTCGCCGAATCAGCCGTCAAGGGCAAATTGCCCACGGCCAAGCTGGACAACGTCAAATTTGAACCCGAGATCGTGAAGACCGGAAAGATCGATGACGTCTTTGCGAAGAAACAGGTGGTGCTGACGCAAGTCCTGAAGGAGCCGATCAGTACGAAGGGCCCCCGCCTCAGTTGCGAGATCACGATTCCCGGCCGCTACCTTGTCATTACCCCCTTCAGCGAAACGGTCGCCGTTTCCAAAAAGATCAGCACCAGCGAGGAGCGCAAGCGCCTGCAACTGTTGGTAGAGAGCATCCGCCCGACCAACTTCGGGGTGATCGTCCGTACCGCCGCCGAAGGCAAGGGCGTGGGTGAACTGCTGGAGGAGATCAATAACCTGACCGAGAAGTGGCAGCAGATCGTGGACAGCGCCAAGGATGCCGTCCCGCCGGCGAAGCTGCTCAGCGAGGTAGACAAGACCACCGGCCTGCTGCGGGACCTGCTGACGCCCGACTTCACCAAGATCGTGGTGGACGACAAGGAACTCTACGACACCATCAAGGAGTACGTAAAGGATATCGCCAAGGACCGGCCCAACCTGGTGCAGTTTCACAAGGCGAGCCGCCCGATATTCGATACGCACAGCGTGACCAAGCAGATCAAGAGCAGCTTCGGCAAGACGGCCACGATGAGCAGCGGTGCCTACATCGTTATCGAGCACACCGAGGCGATGCACACCATCGACGTCAACAGCGGTAACAAGATGCCCAGCCAGAACCAGGCCGAGGCGGTACTGAAGATCAACCTGGAAGCGGCCGAGGAGGTCGCCCGGCAGCTGCGGCTGCGGGATATCGGCGGACTGATCGTGATCGACTTCATAGATATGCGCGACGCCGAGCACCGCAAGAAGCTGGCCCAGGTGATGCGCAACGCCATGAAGAACGACCGCGCCCAGCACACCATCCTGCCGCTGAGCAAATTCGGTCTGATGCAGATCACCCGGCAGCGCGTGCGCCCGGAAGTGAAGATCACCACGGCCGAAAAGTGCCCGACCTGCAACGGTACCGGAAAGGTGAACGCCACCATCCTGCTCACCGACGAGATCGAGCGCGACCTCAACTTTATCATGGAAGCCCGCCCGAAGGCCAAGCTAAAGCTCAAGGTGCATCCGTATATCTCTGCCTTTCTGAAGCGGGGCCTGCCCAGCGCCCAGATGAAGTGGTACATGAAGCACTACCGCTGGCTCGACATTCAGTCGGACAACGACTTCCCGATCACCACCTTCAAGTTCTTTGATGCGAAGGATGATGAGATCAAACTGCAGAACTAGCGGGAAGCGGGTAGCTTGTAGGGCTACCCGCTATAAGCTACAGACTCCGCTTCGCCAGTTCGTCCCGGATTTGGAGCAGGATATCCTTCTCCGTCGGACCGGGATCCACAACGGGCCCGGCGACCTTTGGCTTGATCGTCATGCGGTTGTAGTTGCGCAGGATGATGAAGATCACGAAGGCGATAATGAGGAAGTCGATACACTTCTGGATAAAGTTGCCGTAGCGAATGGCGGCTCCCTCCTCCAGTACGTTGCCGTCGGCATCGTAGAGGGTGTCCGACAGGGGAATCGCCAGCTCGGAGAAGTCTACTCCGCCCAGCAGCTGGCCGATGGGCGGCATCAGTACGTCGTTGGTGAAGGAGGTAACAATGGCTCCGAAGGCACCGGCGATGATGACCGCGGTGGCCAGCTCCAGCACGTTGCCCTTCAGGATAAAGGCCTTGAACTCTTGCAACATCTAGTGAGAAGGTTAGGCAGCCCGCAGGCCGCCGTTTTTGGGGAAGGTAGGTGGACAAACAAGATACCCTCTTTACCGAAGCCGGTCTGCACTCCGCA
>JBGTHX010000402.1:0-2248 GCA_041746055.1 Lewinella sp.
ATCAGAAGGGTAAATCGTCGTCTCCGGAATTCACCGTCGCGGGCGTATCGCCACCGAGCTGACCGGCCTCGGATACCCGCGGCGGATTGGGCGGCGCATCCTCAGCGCAGGGCATCTGACCGTTGGCTCCGCTCTTGCCGGCCACCTTGCGGAAGTAGTTGGCGACGATGTCGGTGTAGAAGCGGGGGCCATCAGGCCCTTCGGTCTTGCGGTACTTAATCTCGCCTTCGACGTAGTAGAGATCTCCCTTCGTGACGGACTGGGCGGCGCGCTCCGCCAGCTGGCGCCAGGCGACGACGATGTGCCATTCGGTGATCTCCTGCCAGTTGCCGGCATCGTCCTTCCAACTGCGGCTGGTGGCTAGGCCGAAGCGGGCAACCTGGGTGCCGTTCTCCAGCGTCCGAAGTTCGGGATCCTGACCAGCGCGGCCGATGAGGGTGACTTTATTAACCATGGGAAACAGAGTTTAGTAGGGCAGGTCCTCGTCGGAGCTGCCGGATGATGAATTGCGTGAGGGGGGGACGTCGGGCAGGCCCGGCATCTGGTGGCGGTAGCGCTCGTCGGAGGTCTCCAGATCGAAGGGCAGCTTGCTGAGGTCGAAGCAGTAGACCCGCCGGGTCTTGCCGCCGATCTTCTTTGCCTTCTCCCCGAGGTAGGCCTCGCTGCCCCGCAGGTAGTGCTGGATCGAAGAGCGAGGCATCCCGTTGTCGCGGCCGGTCTTGCGCAGGTTCTGGCTGTAGATCTGGTAGGCCACGTTCATGTGCAGGTAGAGCACCTTGCGGGCGGCGCTGCCCCAGTTGTAGGCGCGCTTCTTGGTGCCGGCGTCGGTGGCGTAGTCGGCGTCGAGCATCGACTCCATTTCGACGTGGATCTCGTGGTCGTAACGCAGGTCGTTCTTGGAGATGGCGAAGTCGATCTGATCCCACCAACCGGCCAGGTCGTCTTCCTGCGCAATGCTGTAAAGCTGGTTGACCATAGTGCGGGTGATCACCTGGTAGAGATCCTCGAGGGAGAAGCTGAGCTCCTCCCGCTGGCTGATGATATCGAAGGTGGCCAGCAGGATGGCGTTGTTCTTGACCAGGCGGGGCGATACGTTGCGGGGCGCGCCGGCGGGTACCGCATCCCGGAGGCGGGCGGCCATGGCGTCGTAGGTGGTGAGGAACTGCTGGCAGACTACCTCCCGGTGCTGCAGCAGGCCGGCGGTGAGCCGGGAGAGTACACCGGTACCCTCGATCGCCTTGAGCCGGCGGGCGTTGGACACCTGCTCCGGACTAAAGTCACGCGGCCCGAAGTTCAGGCTGATCACCCGGCTGAACATGGCGGCGTCCTGGGTGGGCTGCTGCTGGCCGACCATCACAATTCCCGTCTCTACCCGGGTGGTGGTGGTGCGGTTGTCGGTGGTCTTCTGCCCCTTCTCGCGGCCGCTCCCGTCGTAGAAGTTCTTGAGCGCCTGGAACCGCTTGGGGTGGATCATGTTGTTGAACTCCTCGAGCACCTCCACCGCGTCGCGCTTCTGAGCGATACGCCGGAAGAGGCCGACGTCGGTACCCTCGTGGAGGTTGAAGGGCTTGCGCGGCTCCCCGAACATGGCCGCCAGGCTGATGGCCATGAAGCTCTTTCCGAGACCCGGGGGGCCGAACAGATTGAGCAGGGGGAAGACGTCGAAGAGTTGGAAAATGCGCGACCGGTAGAGGCAAGCCAGGTAGAAGGCTACGCCGACCATACCGTTGGTCCCGTGAACCTGAACGAAGAGCTCCGACCATTCGCGGAGGGTGGGCGCCTGGCCCACCCGGTCGAGGGCGAAGCTGCGCATGTTCTCGTAGCCGTTGCCGCTGTCGTCACCCGGGTGGTTGACGTGGACGGAGGAGTACGCCGGCAGGAAGAACTTGTGGTCGCCCTGCTCCACGATGCCGTACTCGTCGACCGGCTTGAAGGAACCGTCGGGTAGGCTCAGCCCGTTGGCCCAGGCGTAGAACTGACCGCGCTCGTTCCAGCCCAGCGTGGTGAGGGGGTAGCAGTGGCGGATGTTGTCGAAGAGCCAGCGCTGCATCCGGATGAAGTGGAAGGGCTTGGTGGCCTCGTCGAAGAGGAAGTTACCCTTGCTGAGCAGCACCTTCTTGAAGGGGCCCAGCTCGGTCATGGAGTCGGTGCTGATCTCCACCGTAGCCCGGTCGCCGCGGCTGTTCTTCAGCTCGACCAGGCAGTTGGCTTCCTGACTTCCGAGCACCATCATGACCGGGCGGATGGT